>NZ_JANXRJ010000230.1 GCF_025353065.1 Lapillicoccus sp. | reverse complement strand
GGCAGCTGACGCTGGCTGAATCACGTCAGCCCAACGTCGTCGAGTCGTCGAGTCGTCGAGTCGTTCAGGCTGTGGGGACTGGGACCATCAGCTGGTCCACCTCGGTGGCGTCGAGGCGGATGATGCGCGGTCCGAGCCGGTAGGCGCGCAGGCTCCCGTCAGCGATGCGTCGTCGGAGCGTCCGTGGGCTGACCCCCGTGCGTTCAGCCGCCTGGGTGATCGACTCGTAGGTCCGTCTCGTGGTGGCTGTCATCGTGGTGACCCCTTCCTTCACCGTCTAATGCCTCAGACATGCTTGCTGATGGTCACTGGGCCTGGTTGTAGCGCGCGGGACGGGGGACGCCATGACCTCGCGTTTGCCGTGTTCGCGGGCGGCGCAACGGCCCCTTGTTCGAACCCGCCGGACCTTGGTCCGGCACAATGCCGTGCACGGGGTGATTGTGCGACCGTCCCAGACCGAAACCCGGAGGAGGTGGGCAGTGCCGGGTTCCGTGTCCAGGGCAGCAGCAAGACCTAGTGCCCAGGCGAGTGGTGGGGTCCGGACTCGTGCGGGGGCAGAGTCTTGCGCTGTCGAAATCGCACCTTGGATCGGAACCCTCTGTTGAGCGTCCCTACGGACGCCACGACTCCGCTGACGCGTGCTGGGCCTCAGGGTCGGAGGGCGTTGCCTCTCGCGCTGAGGGCAGCCAGTGGCCGCCAAGCCCGTCGCTCCGAATGCGCCTGGGTTCGCGCGTCCCCTGTGCAGCCCTTGTACTTGGCGTGCCTAGGTGACGCCGGGTGGCCTGGTGAATCCGTCTGCGATCCGTGACTCACGGATCGCGGCTAGGTTGACGCAGCAGGAGCTAGCACGGCTGGTGGGGGTCGCCGGTGGAGACCGGGTGTCGAAGTGGGAGTGCGGGACGGCAGAGCCTCGCCCAGAGACCTTGCACCGGCTGGCGGCGGTGCTCGACCGGCAACCGGTTGATCTACTGACCCCTCTCATTGGTGTCGCGGACCTGCGGCGGCTCCGAGTGCTCGCGGGGAAGACTGCGGCTAGCGTGGCGAAGGCCGCGCACCTGTCGTTGACGACGTATCAGCGCTGGGAGGGGGGCGACATCGAGCACCTCCCTCCCCGTGCGGCGTTGGTCGAGCTGGGGGAGGCGCTCGGCGTCAGCCCGGACGACGTGGGTTCAGCGATCAGGGCTGCGCGAGGCTGAGAGTGAACAGCCCGGCGGTGGTGTGCTGGTCGAGCAGAATGATGTTGGCGACGATGTCGACGTCGAGCCAGCCGTTAGGCACTCGAGCGAGCCGCAGCTGACCGGTAGTGCGACCGGTGCGCAGCGAGTCCGACAGCTGCTCGGCGGCGAGCTGGTCGTCTGGGTGGATCCACCGGGGGTCCGGTCGGTGGGGGTCGTGGGTCCAGTGGAGGTCGGGAAGGGGGTTGTCGATCCACCGGAGGATGCGCAGGGTGGCGAGGTTGACCAGTGCGCGGTGCTCCCCGGGTCGGGCGATGCTCTCGAGGACGCGATGTTCGAGTATCGCTGGGGGAGGAGCTGCGGGTGTGGCGTCCGCGGGGCCGATGTCGTGGGTGATCCCGCGGAGGACGACCTCAGGGCCCTCGTTGGTGGTCTCAAGGATCGCTCGACATGAGAGGTGGCCCGCGCGCACCTCGGCGTCGTCGCGGCGGATGGCCCACACAGCTTGGTGTTCGTCGCCAGGACGTGAGCGGACGAGCAAGGCCATGGCCTGCGCACCGTCGACGTTGGGGATGAGTCGGGTGAAGGCTTCGGCGGTGGCTCGTTCGGTCTGCCGCTGGTCCGCTGGGACCCCGTAGAGGTCGAGGAGTCCGTCGCTGCCGCCGATCGTGTCGGTGGTGAGGTTGAAGTGCCAGGCCCCGGCGAGGTCGCGGGATGGGGGTTCTTGGTCGAGACCGCCCACCCAGACCCAGACGCCGTGGACGTGGCCTCGGAATGAGATCAGTGGTTCGCAGACAACGTAGTGCTGCCCGTCGCGGGTGGTGTGGTCCCTTTGCTGGCCGGTGGCCACGGTGTCGGCAACAGCCTCCTCGACGGCGGTGAGGAAACGTC
>NZ_JANXRJ010000214.1 GCF_025353065.1 Lapillicoccus sp. | reverse complement strand
GCGAGCTCCGGCGCGGCCGGGGCGGCATACGTGACGTCGTAGTAGCGCTGGGGGAATCCCCAGAAGTCGTAGGTGAGGGGGGCGCCCGTCGTCGAGGACAGAGCGAGCGGCGCCTCCTCCCAGTGGGCCGAGACCATGAGGATGTTCGTGGGCTTCGCCGCCGTCTGGGCGATGTCACCGGACCACGTCGCGAGCTCCCTCGTCCACCGCGTGTCGTCCGCGAGCGGAGGGGCTCCGTGGCTGAGGTAGAGCACCGGCTGGGTCGTCATAGGACCATCCTATCCTGATTTAGTACAATGTTCAACTACTCGGTCAACACGGTGCGGTGGGAGAGGCTTCCCGGCTGACGCGTTACAGTCCTGTCGCCGGCCCCCGTCCGAGCCGTGACGAATCCACTGCACGAGGGTCAGGGAAAGACATGGGGGTATGGCATGGCCGCAGGAAAGGGCCGCAAGCTCGTCATCGTCGAGTCACCCAACAAGGTGAAGTCGATCGCGGGCTACCTCGGAGCGGAGTACGACGTCGAGGCGTCTATCGGTCACATCCGGGACCTGCCGAACCCGTCGGAGCTGCCTCCGGAGATGAAGAAGGGTCCGTTCGGCAAGTTCGCCATCGACGTCGACAACGACTTCGAGGCCTACTACGTGGTCGACGCCGACAAACGCAAGAAGGTCGCCGACCTCAAGCGCGCCCTCAAGGACGCCGACGAGCTCTACCTCGCGACGGACGAGGACCGCGAGGGCGAGGCCATCGCCTGGCACCTCCTCGAGACGCTCAAGCCGCGGGTCCCCGTCAAGCGGATGGTCTTCAACGAGATCACCCGCGAGGCGATCCAGCGCGCCGTGAACAACACCCGCGAGCTCGACACCGCCCTCGTCGACGCGCAGGAGACCCGCCGCATCCTCGACCGCCTCTACGGCTACGAGGTGTCGCCGGTGCTGTGGCGGAAGGTGCGACAAGGGCTTTCGGCCGGCCGGGTGCAGTCCGTCGTCACCCGGATGACCGTCGAGCGGGAGCGCGAGCGGATGGCCTTCGTCCGGTCCTCCTACTGGGACGTCGAGGGCGACTTCACGACGCGCACCAGCTCCGGCGCCCTCAACGAGGCCGACACCTTCACCGCCCGGCTCAGCGCCGTCGACGGTGCCCGCGTCGCCACCGGCCGCGACTTCACCGACGCGGGGGTGCTCAGGTCCACCTCGGTCGTCCACCTCGACGAGCGGATGGCGACGGCGATCGCCGCGGCCGTCCCGGTCTCGCCGGTCGTCGTCTCCGACGTCCAGGAGAAGCCCTACACCCGCCGCCCGGCCGCGCCGTTCACGACCTCCACCCTCCAGCAGGAGGCCTCGCGTAAGCTGCGCCTCAACGCCAAGAACGCGATGCGGGTGGCGCAGCGGCTCTATGAGGGCGGCTACATCACCTACATGCGCACCGACTCCACCACCTTGTCGGAGTCGGCGCTGACCGCGGCCCGCAGCCAGGCGCGTGACCTCTACGGCGCGGAATACGTGCCGCAGGACCCGCGGCGCTATGCCTCCAAGGTCAAGAACGCCCAGGAGGCGCACGAGGCCGTCCGCCCGTCGGGTGACCGGTTCCGGACCCCGGCCCAGGTGGCCGGTGAGATCCGCGGCGACGAGTACGCCCTCTACGAGCTGATCTGGAAGCGCACCGTCGCCTCACAGATGGCCGACGCCCGCGGCTCGACCGCGACGGTCAAGCTGACCGCCACCCTCGACGGCGTGGACGTCGCCCGCGCGGCGGAGTTCACCGCCAGCGGCACGGTCATCACCTTCCGGGGCTTCCTCGCGGCCTACGAGGAGGGCAAGGACGACGAGGGCAAGCGGCGCAAGGAGGTCGCCGATGAGGAGCGCCGGCTGCCCAAGCTGGGGATCGGCGTCCCGCTCGCGGTCCTGCGCGCCGAGGCTGACGGCCACGAGACCTCGCCGCCGCCGCGCTATACCGAGGCAACCCTGGTGAAAGCCATGGAGGAGAAGGGGATCGGCCGACCGTCGACCTACGCGCAGATGGTCGGGACGATCCAGGACCGGGGCTACGTCAACAGCCGCGGGACGGCACTCGTGCCGACGTGGCTCGCCTTCGCGGTGACCCGGCTGCTCGAGGAGCACTTCACCAACCTCGTCGACTACGACTTCACGGCCTCGATGGAGGAGGACCTCGACCAGATCGCCAACGGCACCGAACAGCGCTCCGCCTGGCTGAAGCGCTTCTACTTCGGCGACGAGGCGACCTCGGCCGCCGGGCTGCGCGACCTCGTCAACGACCTGGGCGAGATCGACGCCCGCGAGATCTCGACGATCCACCTCGGTGACGGCATGGTCGTGCGGGTCGGGCGCTACGGCCCCTACGTCGAAGAGCTGGTGCCACAGGGCATCGACCCGGCGACGGGCGAAGTCCTGGTCGACGGGGCGGCCGCGCCGGAGACGCCTCGACGGGTCACCATCAACGACGACATCGCGCCGGACGAGATGACGCCGGCGAAGGCGCGCGAGCTGCTCGAAGCCGCTGTCGACGACGGTCGGGTGCTGGGCACCGACCCGGACACCGGCCATGAGGTCGTCGCCCGTGCCGGCCGCTACGGTCCCTACGTCTCCGAGGTCCTGCCGGCCGAGCTGCTCGACCTCAAGGGCAAGGCCAAGGTCAAGCCGCGGACCGCCTCGCTCTTCAAGGACATGGACATCTCCACGATCGAGCTCGACACCGCGCTCAAGCTGATGTCGCTACCCCGCGTCGTCGGGTCGGTGACCGAGGAGGACGGCACGGCGGTCGAGATCACCGCCCAGAACGGCCGCTACGGTCCCTACCTCAAGAAGGGCACCGACTCGCGGTCGCTGGTCACGGAGCAGCAACTCTTCGACGTCACGCTCGAGGAGGCCCTCGCGATCTACGCCCAGCCCAAGCTGCGCGGTCGGGCCGCCGCGGCTCCCCTCAAGGAGCTCGGCGCCGATCCCGTGTCGGCCAAGCCGGTCGTGGTCAAGGAGGGGCGCTTCGGCCCCTACGTCACGGACGGCGAGACCAACGCCACCCTGCGCCGTGACGACGACCCGGAGCAGATCACGCCGGAGCGCGGCTTCGAGCTGTTGGCCGAGAAGCGCGCGAGGGGACCCGTGACGCGCAAGCGGGCGGTCGCGAAGACGGCCAAGAAGACGGCCAAGAAGGCGACGGCCAAGAAGACGACAGCGAAGAAGACGACGGCGAAGAAGGCGTCGGGCGCGACGAAGACGGCGACCAAGACGACCGCCAAGACCGCGACCACGAAGGAGTGATCGATGGGGACCGCTGACGAGGGCTTCGAGCTGGACGTCGCGACGAGGCGGGCGCTCTCCCACCGGCTCGCGGTCGCCCAGCACGAGAGTCGGCTGCCTTCGGTGGCTGCCGGGGTCGTGCGACGAGGACGGTTGGTATGGGCCGGTGCTCGCGGCACGGTCGACGGCCGCGCCGGGGGCGTGCCGGCCGACGGCGACACGCAGTACCGCATCGGCTCGATCACCAAGACGTTCGTCGCGGTCGCGGTCATGCGGCTGCGGGACGCCGGGCGTCTCGACCTCGACGACCGGTTCGAGGAGCACGTGCCCGGCGCCGCGTTCGGCCGGGCGACCATCTCCCAGCTGCTCTCCCACTCGTCGGGCCTGCAGGCCGAGACCGACGGCCCGTGGTGGGAACGCACCCCCGGCGTCGGGTGGGACGACCTCGTGTCGGACGCCGGCCCGGTGCAGCGCACCCGCCCGGGACGGCGGTTCCACTACACCAACGTCGGCTACGGGGCTCTCGGCGAGCTGCTCGGGCGAGCACACGGCATACCGTGGCACGAGGTCGTGGCCCGCGACCTGCTGGCGCCACTCGGCATGACCCGCACGACGACCAGGCCGAGCGGCAAGGCGGCACAAGGGTTTGCGGTGCACCCGCTCGCCGACCTCCTGCTCACGGAGCCGGAGCACGATGCCGGCGCGATGGCCCCGGCGGGACAGCTGTGGTCGACCGTCGAGGACCTCGCGAAGTGGGCGGCCTTCCTCGGTGGCGACCTCGGCGACCTGCTCTCGCGGGACACCCTCGACGAGATGCTCGAGCCCCAGGTCGTCGACGACATCCGGGGCTCCGCCTGGACCCAGGCGCACGGGCTCGGCTGGCAGGTGTGGAACCGCGACGGGACCCGGTATGCCGGTCACGGCGGCTCGATGCCCGGCTTCCTCGCCTCGCTCCAGGTCGACCTCGAGAGCGGCGACGGCGCAGTCACCTTCACCAACACCACGACCGGCCTGACCCCCTTCGGCCGCGACCTGCTGGACGTCGTCGCGGAGCGCGAACCCCTCGACCCAGAGCTCTGGCTTGCGGGCGGATCCTCAGCCGCCGCAGTGGAGCTCGTCGGTCCATGGCACTGGGGCCCGGCCGCGATGGCCATCCGCGCCGACGGCGACGGGGGCTTCGTCCTCGGGGTCCCCGGGCAGGGCCGCGGAGCCCGGTTCCGCCTCGTCGAGGACGACCTCTGGGTCGGGCTCGACGGCTACTACGCCCACGAACCGCTCCGGGTGGTCCGCGACTCCGAGGGCGCCGTGAGCCACCTCGACCTCGCGTCGTTCCGCTACACCCGGCTGCCCTACGACCCCGAGCGCGACATCCCCGGCGGCGTCGACGACGCCGGCTGGCACTGACGCACTCCGCCTCGAGGGTTGACCTCGAGTGCGCTCCAACCCTTAGCGTCGGGGTCATGACGACCCCCACGACGACCACCCCCCAGCAGCCCATCGGTTCCGGTTTCGGGGCCAGGAGCACCGCCGACGAGGTGCTCGCCGGCGTCGACCTCACCGGCCGGCTGGCCGTCGTGACCGGTGGCTACTCCGGCATCGGCATCGAGGCCACCCGCGCCCTGGCGAAGGCCGGCGCGCACGTCGTCGTCCCGGCCCGCCGCCCGGACGTGGCCCGCGAGGCGCTGTCCGAGATCTCGGGCACCGAGGTGGACGAGCTCGACCTCGGCGACCTCGAGAGCGTCCGCGCCTTCGCCGACCGGTTCCTCGACTCGGGGCGGACCATCGACATGGTCATCGACAGCGCCGCCGTCATGGCCTGCCCGGAGACCCGGGTGGGACCAGGCTGGGAGGCGCAGTTCGCGACCAACCACCTCGGCCACTACGCCCTCGTCAACCGGCTCTGGCCGGCCCTCCAGCCGGGCGGCGCCCGGGTCGTCTCGGTCTCCTCGACCGGTCACCACCGCTCGCCGATCCGGTGGGACGACATCGACTTCGCGAGCGACTACGACAAGTGGACGGCATACGGGCAGGCCAAGACGGCCAACTCGCTCTTCGCCGTGCAGCTCGACGCCCTCGGCCGCAGCGCGGGCGTGCGGGCCTTCGCTCTCAACCCCGGTGGGATCCTCACCCCCCTCCAGCGGCACCTGAGCGTCGAGGAACAGGTCGAGATGGGCTGGATCGACGCCGACGGCACACCCCTCAACCCGGGCTTCAAGTCCACGCAGGCCGGCGCAGCGACCCAGACCTGGGCCGCTGCCTCGCCGCAGCTCGACGGCCTGGGCGGGGTCTACCTCGAGGACTGCGAGGTCGCCGTGCCCTGGGCCCCGGACGGCCCCCGCTCGGGCGTCAAGGACTGGGCGATCGACCCCGAGCAGGCCGCCCGGCTGTGGGCCCTGTCCGCGGAGCGCACCGGCGT
>NZ_JANXRJ010000293.1 GCF_025353065.1 Lapillicoccus sp. | reverse complement strand
GCCAGACCACGACCTCAGCGGAAGGGGGTGGGGTCAGGCCTGCGGAGCGGGCGGGGCCGCCGGCGTCACCGGGGCCGCCGAGTCCTGCGGAGTGGCCGGCGGCACGGGCATGACCGACGGGGCTGCCGGAGCGGCGGCCGCCACGGCGGGCGCCCCCGACCCGGCGCCGAAGCTGACCTGCGGGGCCTCGCGCTCGGCGCCCTGCGTCTCGAAGTACTCGGCCTTGCGGACGCTCGCGATGCCGGCGATGAAGTTCGTCGGGACGGTGTCGACCTTGGTGTTGAGCTCGCGGACGTTGGCGTTGTAGTAGCGGCGGGCGCTGGCGATGCGGTCCTCGGTGGAGGACAGCTCGGTCTGCAGGGCCATGAAGTTGGCGTTGGCCTAGAGGTCGGGGTAGGCCTCGGAGACGGCGTTGAGGCTGACCAGGGCCTGGGTCAGCGCGGCCTCGGACTTGGCGGTCTCGGCCGGGCCCTGGCCCGGCGCCATCGCGTGGGCGCGAGCCGAGGTGATCGCCTCGAGCGTGCCGCTCTCGTGCGCGGCATACCCCTTCACCGTCTCGACGAGGTTGCCGATGAGGTCGTGCCGGCGCTTGAGCTCGACGTCGATCTGGGCCCAGGCCTCCTGCACGAGGTTGCGCAGCTTGATGAGGCCGTTGTACATCGCCACGAACGCGACGACGAGCAGGACGATGACGACCAGGACGATGATGCCGAATTTCATGGGGACTCCCCTAGGTGGTGCGGTGATCCCCGATCCTAGCCAGGTGGCCGTGGCGGGTGCTGATTCCCGACTTCTGGGACGGCGGGGACACCCGGGCGGTTCCGCTCACCTGACCGGCCGATCAGCCGAGGCCGAGCTCCTGGACGCTGAAGGCGAACCGGTAGGGCACGCCCTGGGCCTCGATCTTCTCGCCCGCCCCGGTCGCCCGGTCGGCGATGGTCGCGACGGCCACGACCTCGGCGCCGGCCTCGCGGGCAGCCTGGACGGCGGTCAGCGGGGAGGCGCCGGTCGTCGTCGTGTCCTCGACGACGAGCACGCGCCGGCCCACGATGGACGGTCCCTCGATGCGCTGCTGCAGCCCGTGGGCCTTCCCCTCCTTGCGCACGACGAAGGCATCGAGCCGCTCGCCCGCGGCGGCCGCGGCGTGGAGCATCGCCGTCGCCACCGGGTCGGCTCCGAGGGTGAGCCCGCCGACCGCGTCGTAGTCGAGGTCCCGCGTCAGCTCGCGCAGCACCCGCCCGACGAGGGGGGCTGCCTCGCCGTCGAGCGAGATCCGACGCAGGTCGACGTAGAAGTCGGCCTCGGCGCCGGAGGACAGCGTCACCCGGCCGTGCACGATCGCTTTGGCGAGGATGAGGTCGAGGAGCCGGGTGCGGTCAGTGGCCGGTTCGGCAGTCTGGGAGGTCGTCACAGGCCGTCACTCTATCGAGGTGGGAGCCGCGGCCCGGAAGGCACCGTCCGGTCCGAGCACCGGCACCACGACGCTCGTGTCCAGCTCGGCGGCGATGGCGACGTCACCGGCATACCCGATCGCGGCAAGCTCGCGCCCGCTCGAGCAGGCCAGCAGCGCTGACCCGAGTCGACCCTCCACCAGCCGGTATGCCGCGGCCGCCGCCCGCGCCTCCTCGCTCAGCAGCGCCTCCTCCACCCCGAGGTCGAGGAGCGCTGCGACGACACCGCCCGCTCCCCAGACGTCCTCGACCGCCGGACGGAGCGAGCCGTCGGGCCATCGCTCGCCGGCCGGGACGAGCGCGACCGCGGCGAAGGGATCGGCCTTGAGCGCCGCGGCGAGGTGGCGGGCGACGGCGTCTCGGTTGCGCAGGCAGGCCCCGACCACCGGCGACCCCGAGCCAGCGAGGAGGTGGGCGATGGACGAGCCGTTCGGGGACGGCAGGACGAGCAGGTGCAGGTCGGGGGCAGCGCGGACCGTCCCGGGCGACAGGCTGACCCAATCGGGGGCGGCCGCATGACCAGCCAAAGAATCACCCCTCCGGGTCTCCCAGAGGTGATTCTTTGGCTGGTCGCTCCGGCCGACCGCCAGCGTCGCCCCGAGCCGGTCGGCGAGCGCCCGGGCGGAGTCGTCCCTCCATGGGTGCGGATGCACGACCACGCCCCGGTCGGCGGCGACGCTGAGCGTGGTCGTGAAGCTGAGCACGTCGACGACGACACAGGTCGCGCCGATCGCGACCTCCCGCGCCCCGACGGCGCCCCACTCGAGTCGCACCCGCGATCCGTGCTGGTCCCAGGCCGAGCTCATCCGGCCATCGTGCCAGCGCGCGACCCCAGCCGTCGGCCGCCCAGTCCGTTGTGCGCGGTTACACTAGATATGTCCGTATTGAGACCGCTCGCGCCGAAGGGGGACCCGTGGCCACGTCGCACCGCCAGCGGCTCCTCATCGCCCTCGGAGCGGTCATGACAGCGGTCGCCCTCAGCGTCGCCGGCCTGCAGACGGATGCCGGCTTCACCCGGACGATCACCAAGACCGGCGACACGGCATCGAGCACCACGCGGCTCGGGACCTGCAGCGACGCCATGTCGCGCGACAACGCCCTCTGGGCCTTCCTGCTGCGGGACACGGGTACGAACCCCCCAGCGGCCAACCTCACGGCGCCGGGCGCTCCTGGCAGCTACCAGAACAGCGGAACGCTGTTCCCCAACAACATCACCCACCAGACCGGGCAGAGCGGCTGCACCCGCGACCCGGCCGGCTACGTCTCCGTCTTGGGCAACGCCGACAGCAACACCGGAAACGCGGGCTGGGTCAACGGGCCCACCGCCGGTCTCCCGGCGAACAGCCTGGGCGCCGGCTTCACGGCTGAAGTATGGTTCCGGACGCCCACCACCCTCGGCGGCTCGATCCTGTCGCTGGGCGATACCAACTTCGTGGCGACCACGCTCGTAGCCACGCCCATCACGCTCTCGGGCCGCAAGGACCACCAGATCTTCATGCTGGCCAACGGTCGCCTCTCCTTCGCCCTGAACAAGGGTGGCGCCAACCTCCAGGTCACCTCCACCGCATCGTTCAATGACAACGTGTGGCACCACGCGGTCGCCACCGTCTCGCCCACCGCCGGCTCCGCGCTCTACGTCGACGGGGCCCTCATCGGCACCTCGCCGACGGCGACCTCGGGCGACATCGACGGCATCGTCAGCTATCTGCGCGTCGGCTACGAGTCCCTCGTCGGCTGGACGGGTGCTCCGACCCGCTACGCCTGGACGGGCGATCTCGCCCACGCCGCGATCTACACCTACCCGTTCACCGCGACGCAGGTGCTCACGCACTACCGGGCGGGCCTGGCCTGACCCCGTCCGGCCAGTGGTGACCTTTCGCGAACCGCCGCCATCCCCGTGCCCCTTGACTCGGAGTCGTCCCGGTTGACTCCCCGTGCACGGGGAGTCGAGTCCCTCGACTCCGAGTCAAGCGGCCCGGCGGGGTCAAGGGCGAGCGTCAGGCGAGGCCCATGCTCTCGAGGGTGTCGTACTCGTCCTCGTCGGACCCCTCGTGCCGCCCGTGCCCGTCGCCGCGGTCCGCCCGCATGGTGACCAGCTCGTAGACGATCGGCAGCAGGCAGACGACGATAATCGCCACCCACCACCAGCCGTAGAGGTCGATCGCGCCGTCGACGAAGATCCGACCCCGGGAGTCGCCGCCGACGAGGGGCAGCTGGCCGACCTGTCCGGCGACGAGGTGCACCGTGTCGGCGTCCCCGGCGTGCAGGGCGAAGGCCTTGACCGGCAGGATGCCCGTCGAGACGACCCGCCCGACCCCCCCGGCGGTGGTCGCGGTCTGGTCGATCAGCATCAGCCCGACCCACGGCCGGTAGATCAGCCCGCAGACCGCGAAGGCGAGCGGGACGAGGAACAGCCGGGCCGGTTTGCGCCACCACGCGCTCACGAAACGTGCGGTCCCGAGCAGCACCAGCGCGAGGATGACGGTCAGCAGGGGCAGCGCCTTGAGGATCCAGCCGACGCCCCACCAGCGGGCGACGACACGGCCGGTGAGGTCGCCCTGGTGCAGGGTCCAGCTGTCCGGGGTGCGGTTGACGTCCCCCTGGGTGCGGAGGGCGCCGCCGGGCAGAATCTCGGACACCCGGTGGGTGTAGGTGCGCGACACCCGGGGCGGCGTGAAGGAGATGACGTCGCCGGGGGGCGAGGTCGCGCACCGCGACGGGACGGGTGAGCACCAGGGTCCCGACCGGGGCGGCCTGGCCCATGGACGGGGACTCGATCGTGAGCCACCGGCCCCCGGACATCCACCAGGCCGCGGCGGTGAGGACCGCCGCGGCCAGGAGGGTGAGGAGGATGGCGAGCCCGAGGGCTGCGCGGGCGGAACGCGTCACGACGGGCCGTCGTGGGCGGCGCATCAGGTCAGGCGTTGTAGGTCCAGGTCATCGGCTGCGAGACCGTCTGGCCCTGCACGGCACTCGTGGCGCTGGTGGGCAGCGAGATGACGAAGGTGTAGGACTGCGTCGCCGCTGTGGCGAGGGCACCGAGCGTGATCGACGCAGTGAACGCGGCCGGCGAGCCGGTGTAGATGGGCGTCCCGGTCGCGGTGGCCGCGGCATACACGTTGAGCACGAGCACGGAGCAGAGGTTGCCCGCGGTCGTGTTGGGCGTGGTCGGCGTCGCCGCACCCGCGCCAGCGGTGGCGGTCGCGACGCACGTCCCACCCTGGAGCGCGGCCGTCGCGGCGGCGGTGGTGCCGACGTTGGCCATCGTCACCGTCGTGGTCTGCGAGCCACCGGGGTTGATCGGGAGCGCCGTGCCGCCGTACTTGTTGATCGTGCTGCACGTGGCCGTGGCGTCGTAGCTGTTGCAGGTCGAGGTGACGCCACCGACGGTCGAGGTCTCCCGGATCGACAGGGCACCCGAGGTCGCGGTGTTGGTCGTGTTGGCGATCGTCGCGGTGAAGGCGGCGAGCGAGGTGCCCATCGAGAGAGCCAGGGCCAGGGAGCCCGCGACGGCGGCACCGAGCGTGAGGCCGAACCGACTGAAGCGGGGGCGGCGTGCACGAGGGCTGCCGACAGGACTGGTGGACATGCGGAGGGTTCCTCCCCTGGAATGAAGCTGACAGGGAAAGAGTAAGTCGTCTTTGACCGGTTTGATACCGCACGAGCCTTATTACCGGATAGTCCTTTTAGTCAGACTTCTCGGTGAGGGACGCCATCCCCGGGCCTCCAGCACCGGCCGCGACCCTCAGCCGCCGGTCGTCCGACGGCCGCGGTGCACCGCCCCGGACCCACCGCGGACGGCGCCGCGGGGCAGGAGCCGTAGCGCGGCCACGAGGACCTTGTACTGGGCCCCGGGCACGGAGACCACCCGCCCCTTGTTGACGTCGGAGAGGCAGTCGCGCACGAGGCGGGGCACCTCCAGCCAGGCGATGTCCGGCAGGCGTGACATGTTGAGCCGGGCGCGGTCGTGGAACTCGGTATGCGTGAAGCCCGGGCAGAGGGCCGTGACGGTGACGCCGGTGCCCGACAGCTCGGTCGCGAGGCCCTCGGAGAAGACGGTGACCCAGGACTTGGCCGCGGAGTAGGTGCCCATCGCGACGAACCCGGACACCGACGAGACGTTGATGATCGCGCCGTGACCGCGGTCCTTCATCGCCACGGCGGCCGCGTGCGAGAGCACGAGCACGGCCCGGCAGAGCACGTCGAGCAGCTGCTCCTCGACCTCGATCTCGTTCTCGAGGAACCCGCGGCCGAGCGCGTAGCCGGCGTTGTTCACGAGCAGGTCGACCGGCCGCGCCTCGTCGCCGAGTCGCTGCGCGACCTTGCCCACCTGGGCCCGGTCGGACAGGTCGGCGACGAGGATCTCCACGTGCACCTTGTAGGTGCGCTGCATCTCGTCGGACACGTTCTCGAGCCGGGCCCGGTCACGGGCCACGAGCACGAGGTCGTGGCCCTTCTCCGCGAGCTGTCGCGCGAACTCGAGACCGATGCCGGCGGTCCCTCCGGTCACCAGTGCTGTTGCCATGTCCCCACCCTAGGTCCGTAGGCTGAGACGCATGGCCCTCGACGTCCCCGGCGACGACAGCGACGACGACCGCCGCGAGCGCTCCGACCGCGTCGTCGTCAGCGACGACGGGGCGCGGCTCGGTGTCCAGGTGCACGGCGTGCCGGTCGAGGGCGTGCGGGGGTCTCATGCCGCCGACGGGTCCGAGGGGGCGACGCTCGTCCTCGCGCACGGCTGGACCCTCGACCACCGCAGCTGGGACCCGGTGGTCGCGCGGCTGGGCGCGGCATACGGCATCCGGATCGTGACGTGGGACCAGCGCGGCCACGGCAGCTCGACGCTGGCCGGCGGGCGACGGCGGGGCGGGCGCCAGTCCATCGAGCAGCTCGGCCACGACCTCGCCGCGGTCATCGCCGCCACGGCGCCGACCGGGCCGCTCGTGCTCGGCGGCCACTCGATGGGCGGCATGACCGTGATGGCGTATGCCGGGCAGCACCCCGCGGAGGTCGCCTCGAGGGTGCGCGGGGTCGGCCTCGTCTCGACCTCGGCGGGCGGGCTCGCCCACGGCATCCCGCGCGCCCAGAAGCTGGTCATGGCCGGGCTCGGGCGCGGCCTTCCCCTCCGGCCCGGACCGTTCATCACGACCCGCGGTCAGCGCGACCTCCTCTTCGGCGAGCAGGCCGACCCGGCCTCCGTCGCGCTGACGCGGGACCAGGTCGCGGGGACCCCGCTCCCGGCGTTCGGCGGCTTCCACGGGGCCCTCATGCGCCACGACCAGGTGGCCGCGCTCGCGACGTTGGGCAGGGTGCCCGTCCGGGTCATCGTCGGCGAGCGGGACCGGCTCACCCCGCTGCGCCACGCGCGCGCCCTCGTCGACGCGATGCCCCACGCCGACCTCGAGGTCGTCCCGGGGGCCGGCCACATGCTGACCTACGAGGCCACCGATCGTGTGGTCGCGCTCTTCGGGACGCTGCTCGCCGGGGTGTGAGCCCGTCTCGGCTCGCTATCGTGGCGGCGGGCCCTCCGACCCCCTTCGGGGAAAGCGCCCTTCGAAGCGAGGGTCGTTCTCCCACCACAGAACCGGGCGCTGCTGGGCGCTGGGGTCCGGCTCGGCGGGGGACGGGCTCGTGAGCGGCCCGTCGGCCCGGTCGGGGTGCGGGTCGAGGTGCGGGTCCGGCTGTGGGTCCGGCTCTGGGTGGTGTCGGATCTCGAGCGGGGCGTCGGGCGGGGCGTCGGGCTGGGCGTCGAGCTGGGCGTCGAGCTGGGCGTCGATGGCGCGGGCCTCGCGCTCGTCGCTGCGCATCCAGTTGACGAAGACGACCCCGATGATCGGGAGGCCGACGGCCTCGGCGACCGCGATCAGGGTCCCCCCGCCGAGCTGCTGGTCGAAGATCGGCGACAGGTCGGCGGGGGCGGCGAGGCGGTAGCCCGGGAAGTCAGGCGCCAGCAGGGACGGGGCGGTCAGCACGAAGAGGCCGGGGACGGCGTCGAGCAGGCCGTCCCCGATGGCGAGCAGGGCCCGCACGCCCGGGGTCGCCCAGGGCGGGAGCAGGTCGTCGACGAGGATCGGGACGACGAAGAGGAGGCCGACGACCAGGAGGTGCACCTCGAGGAGGTCGGCCACGAGCGTCGAGGTCGTCGAGGCCTGGAAGTAGGGAGTGAAGAACAGCAGCATCAGCGACCCCATGGCGAGCACCGAGCTGACCGCGGGAAACATCAGCAGCCGGGCGACGCGGCCCCGCAGGACGCGTCCGAGCAGGTGGTCGTCCCCGCTGCCCGCGCGCGCCAGGCGGACCGGGTCGCCCAGCGCCAGCCCGACGGGGGTGACGGAGGTGACGATCCCGACCTGGAGGGCGGCGACCCAGAAGAGCTGGGTGCGGTAGACCTCGAGGGGTCCGCACACGGCATACGCGAGGGTGCCGACGCCGCCGACGAGGTAGAGCGCCACCCGCCAGCCGGGCCACCGGACCCCTGCTGCGCGGGCGCGGAGCAGCCACCAGACGTAGGGGAGCAGCACGATCGCCACGAGCAGCAGGCCGAAGGGCGAGGCCGTCCAGGCGGTGAGCAGCGAGGCGGAGGTGAACGGCGGCATGGGTTCATCGTGGCCGGACAGTCTGAACGTGAGGTCTGGGGGGTGGTCGCGGTGGTGGCCGGGGCCAGCCGTCGCCAATGGTGACCTTTGGCGCGGACTATCGCGGGTCGCGGTCGAGAGGTCACGTCCGGTCGATCCCAGGGTCCCAGACGGACCGGACCTGACCTCTCGAGCGCGGCCTCGCCAAAGGGCACCTTTCGCCGCAGCGGTCAGGTCCGCCAGAGGTCACTTCTGGCCACGTCCGCGTATGCCGGCCGGCGCAGTCCCAGCGTCAGCGCCACGACCGCAGCGATCGCCCCGGCGATCGCGCCACCGGCGAAGACCGTGCGGACCTGGATGAGTGCGGCGTCGACGAGGGCCACCGGGTCCGGGGCGGACAGCGCGGCGACGGTCCCGAAGTAGCGGTGCAGCCCGACGGCGGTCAGCACCGCGAGGCCGACGACCATCCCGATCATCCTGGCGACGACGACGAGGGCGCTCGCGACGCCGTGGGCGTCCTCGGGTGCCGCCCCGAGCGCGGCCGCGTTGACGGGAGCGAGGGCCAGCCCGAGGCCGAGGCCGACGACGGCCAGGGTGGTCGTCGCGGGGACGGTCGCGGCGAGGGAGCCGCCGCCCCAGGTCGACATGACGGCGAGACCGACCGCGGTGGCGGCCAGCCCGATCGCGGCGACGACACCCTCCCCCAGCCTTCGGAGCAGGACGCCACCGAGCAGCGCGCCGACCGGCACGGCCACGAGGAACCGCAGGAGGATGAAGGCGGCGGTCTCCTGGGAGCTGGTGAGAGTGAGCCGGGCGAGCAGCGGGACGTCGACGATGACCGCGACCAGGGCGACGCCGACGAGGAGACTGACCACGAATGCCGCCGAGCCGCGGCCACGCAGGACGCCCCGCGGCACCAGCGGCGCGGCGGTCACCCGGTGCCGCCAGAGGTAGAGGACGAGGGCGGCCGCTCCGACGGGCAGCAGGGCGTAGCCGAGTGGGCCGACCACCTCGCGCTGGGGATCGGACGTCGAGAACGTCAGCACGAGGCAGCCGAGGGCGACCGCGATCAGCAGCGCCCCGAGACCGTCGGCGAGCACGATGATCGGCCACCATCGCCGGGCGGTGAGGACGACGACCGCGAGGAGGACGAGACCGGTGAGCACGCCGATCGGCGTGAGGACGCGCGAGGTGCTGTCGCCGAACGGGACGAAAGGAAGTCCGAGGGTCACGTCGGTCACGAGCCGGTCGGGGGCGACGAGGGTCAGCGCCCCGAGGACCGCGGCGAGCGCGAGCAG
>NZ_JANXRJ010000204.1 GCF_025353065.1 Lapillicoccus sp. | reverse complement strand
CATGGGGACCCCTCGTCGTCTCAGGAGGGGCGTGCCGGCCCCTGGTCCTCACTCTGGTCCAGCCGGCCCTGCGGTGTCACCCCGGGGGCGTCGGGGACGTCAACCACCGGTTCACCGAAGACCCGGGAGCGTCATGCGGGTCACATTGAACTCCCGGCATGATCCCTGCTTGACTTCGGGGATGGCCGTGCGTCCCGTCGTCATCACCGGAGATCCGGTCCTCCATCGACCGGCGGGCCGGGTCGAGTCCTTCGACGACGAGCTGGCGCAGCTCGTCCAGGACATGTTCGACACGATGGACGCCGCCCACGGCGTCGGCCTCGCCGCCCCGCAGATCGGGGTGGGCCGGCGCCTCTTCGTCTACGAGATGGCCAACGACGACGGCGCGCCCGTGCGCGGCGTGGTGGTCAACCCGATCCTCATGCTGAGCAAGGTCTCCACGGAACGCCCCGACCCCGATCTCGAGACCGAGGGATGCCTGTCGGTGCCCGGCGAGAGCTTCCCCCTCAAACGGGCCGAGCACGCCCGGGTCAGCGGATTCGACCTGACCGGGGCCCTGCTGGAGTTCGAGGCCACCGGCTGGTTCGCCCGGTGCATGCAGCACGAGTTCGACCACCTCAACGGCAAGCTCTACGTCGACCGGCTGGACGAGCGCTGGTCGAAGAGGGCGCGCAAGGCGATCCGCAAGAACGGCTGGGGCCGCCCCGGTCACAGCTGGATGCCGGGTGTCGACCGCGACCCCTTCGGGCACGACGACCTCGACGGGCCGGAGGGACTCGAGGGCCTCGACGACCGCGGGCACGACGAGCACCTCGTCTGAGCGTGCGGTGACCTCGCAGGGCGGGGCCGGCGGAGGCGCCGACGCGATCGTCGCGGTCGTCGGCCCCACCGCCACCGGGAAGTCCGACCTCGGGCTCGCGCTCGCCGAGCGGCTCGGCGGGGAGGTCGTGAACGCCGACGCCATGCAGCTCTACCGCGGGATGGACATCGGCACGGCCAAGCTGCCCGTCACCGAGCGTCGGGGCGTCCCGCACCACCAGCTCGACGTCCTCGACGTGCGCGACGAGGCGAGCGTCGCGGCATACCAACAGGCCGCGCGCGCCGACCTCGACGCCATCGGGCACCGAGGCCACCGACCCCTCCTCGTCGGTGGGTCCGGGCTCTACGTGCGCGCCGCCCTCGACCGCCTCGAGATCCCTCCCACGGATGCGGCGGTCCGGGCGCGGCTGATGGACGAGCTCGACAGCGAGGGCCTGCCCGCCCTGCGGGACCGGCTGCAGCGGTGTGACCCCGCGGCCGCAGCGACCATCGAGCCGAGCAACGGGCGACGGATCGTGCGTGCCCTCGAGGTCGTCGAGCTCACCGGCCGGCCGTTCTCCGCGACGATGCCCCGGCGCGAGCACCTCGCCCCGACCATCGTCATCGGCCTGCGCGCCGACCGGCCGGTGCTGGACGAACGGATCGGGCTGCGGGTCGCCCGGATGTGGTCGGACGGCCTCGTCGACGAGGTCGAGCGGCTGCTCGCGGTCGGGTTGCGCGATGGGCCGACCGCGTCCCGGGCGCTGGGTTACCGCCAGGCCATCGCCCGGCTCGACGGCCACCTCACGGCCGCTCAGGCGATGGCCGAGACGGCGACCGCGACGCGCCGGTTCGCCCGCCGTCAGGAGTCGTGGTTCCGGCCGGATGCCCGGGTGGTGTGGCTCCCGCACGACGCACCCGACCTCCTCGACCGGGCGCTGGACCTGGTCGCCGCCGGGCCGCTCCCCCCTGCCACACTGGTCCCATGACGAGGACCGCGTTCACCAAGGGCCACGGGACCGAGAACGACTTCGTCCTCATTCCCGACCTGGAGGGAGGTCATGACCTCAGCGAGCTCCAGGTGCAGCATCTCGTCGACCGGCGGTCGGGTCTCGGCGCCGACGGGGTCATCCGCATCGTTCCGACGATCCACGCCACTGAGCCCGACGTGCGTGAGCAGGCCTCTGCGGCAACGTGGTTCATGGACTATCGCAACGCGGACGGCTCGGCCGCAGAGATGTGCGGCAACGGCGCGCGCGTCTTCGCGGCCTACCTGCGCCGCGAGGGCCTCGAGACGGTGCCGAGCTTCTCCATCGCCACTCGCGCCGGGGTCCGTGCCGTCACGACCACTCCCGACGGGTATGCCGTGGACCTCGGCCCGTGGCGCGTGGTCGACGCCGCGGAGGCGAGGGAACGCGGCTTCGGCGCGACCGTCCGCGCCCATGGTGGTGTCGAGCTGCCCGCCCTGAGCCTTGACCTGGGAAACCCTCATGCCGTCGTCATCCTCCCCCCCGAGATCGACCTCAACGGTCTCGACCTGACCCTGCCGCCCGAGGTGTCACCCGAGCCACCTCATGGCACCAACGTCGAGTTCGTGCGCGCGGTCGGCCCGGGTCACATCGCGATGCGGGTCCACGAGCGGGGAGTGGGTGAGACCCGGTCCTGCGGCACCGGCGCCGCGGCCGCGGCCCTGGCCACCCGCTGGTGGGAGGGGGAGTCGGAGGACAACACCGAATGGCTCGTCGACGTGCCCGGTGGTCGGCTCACCGTCCGTGTCCTGCCGGGCCAGCACGTGCAGCTGGCCGGCCCCGCGGTGCTCGTCGCTGACGGGACGATCGAGATCCCCGCCTGAGGGCGGCACACAAGACCCTGCCTCCCGCTCCAGAAAGGCCGACGATGACCTTCCACCCTCTTGACCCGTTGTCCACCAACGAGTTCCGTGCGACAACGGCGGCGCTGTCCCGCGACCACGGAGTCGGCGCAGGATGGCGCTACACCTCGATCGAGCTCGTCGAGCCGAGCAAGACCGAGGTCGTCGCGTTCGAGGAGTCGCAGGTGGTGCCGGAGCGTCGGGCCCGCGCAGTCCTGTTCGACCGGGGGGCCAACCTCACCCACGTCGCCGTCGTCTCGCTCACCGACGACGTCGTCCGCAGCTTCGACGCCCGACCCGGCGAGCAGGCCAACGTGACCCTCGACGAGTGGACGGAGGCCGACGCCGCGTTGCGCGGCCACCCCGACGTCGTGGCCGCGCTCACGCGCCGCGGGATCACCGACCTGGACCTGGTCTTCATGGACACCTGGACCTACGGTGGTGCGCTGGTGCCGGAGCAGTATGCCGGTCGCCGGCTGGGGTGGAGCGACACCTGGGTCAAGGCCTCAGCGGGCGCCAACCCCTACGCCGGTCCCGTGAACGGCCTGCACTGCGTCATCGACCTCGCGACGATGGAGGTCCTCGACGTCGAGGACGGCGAGACCCCGGACCGCCCAGAAGTCATGGGGGAGTATGTCCCTCGCCTCATCCCCGAACGGGTCAAAGAGCGATCCGACCGGCCGCCGCTCCGTCCGCTCGACGTCGTCCAGCCCGAGGGGCCCAGCTTCAGCCTCGACGGCAACCTCGTCGAGTGGCAGAACTGGTCGTTCCGGGTCGGGTTCACCTACCGAGAGGGGATGACCCTCGGCCGGGTCACCTATCGCGACGGTGACCGGGTGCGGTCGATCGCCAATCGGCTCTCCTTCGCCGAGATGGTCGTGCCCTACCGCGACCCCGGGGTCGACCACTACCGCCGGACCGCCTTCGACATCGGCGAGTGGGGACTGGGCTTCATGACCACCTCGCTGGAGCTCGGGTGCGACTGTCTCGGGGAGATCCGCTACCTGGACGCGACGCTCCACGACAGCGCGGGTGAGCCCTACACGATCCCCAACGCGATCTGCCTCCACGAGGAGGACGACGCCATCCTCTGGAAGCACGTGGACCACGACGCCGGGGCCGAGGTACGGCGCTCCAGACGGCTCGTCGCCTCCTTCCACGTGACGGTCGCCAACTACGAGTACCTCATCTACTGGCGCTTCTACCAGGACGGCACGATCGAGAGCGAGGTGCGGGCGACCGGCATCATGGTGGTCAGCCACGTGGCGCCGGGGCAGTCATTTCCCCACGGGACGCTCGTCGACGAGCGGACCTTCGCCCCGTTCCACCAGCACTTCATCGTCGCCCGGCTCGACCTCGACGTCGACGGGACCGGCAACACGGTCATGCGCTCGGAGACCGAGATCGAGCCGATCGGACCGGACAACCCCTACGGCCTGGGGCTCGTCCAGGTCTCTACGCCGATCGAGACCGAGGGGTTCGACGACTCGTCGTGGGAGACCCAACGGACGTGGAAGGTGGTGAACGAGTCGGCCACCAACGGGCTCGGCAGCCACCCGGCCTACAAGCTCGTGCCGACGGGCGCGATCCCGCCGATGTTCGCCCCGGGCTCGCTCGTGCTCGACCGCGCGCAGGTCATCGCGCATACCGTCTGGGTCACGCCCAACGATCCCGAGCAGCGTTGGCCCTGTGGGGAGTTCGTCAACCAGAGCACCGTCGACCACGGCCTCCCGGAGTGGGTGGCGGCTCGTCGCAACGTCCGCGACGCCGACGTCGTGCTGTGGTACGTCTTCGGCATCCACCACATCACCCGGCCCGAGGACTGGCCGATCATGCCCGTCGACGTCGTCAGCTTCGCGCTCAAGCCGTTCGGCTTCTTCGACCGCAGTCCCGCACTCGACGTGGCCCCGAGCCCCGGGCACTGACAAAGACCGCAACAAGTGGAGGGGTGGCGGCGAGGTCGGCCGCGCTCACCTGCCCTCGGTCAGCCGCCCTCGCCGGAGACCCGGTAGCCCTCGAGCAGCCGGCCCCCGACGAGGTCGAGGACCTCGGCGGCCACCAGGACGAGGTCCCCGACATCGCCCGCGACGGCCGACCGCAGCCCCGTGTCGAGCCGGGTCGCCCAGGCCGTCGACAGGTGGCCGTCGAGCTGGACGAGCTCCCGCACCAGCCCCTTGCCCGTGCCGTTCCAGCGCCCGTATGCCGCGAGCACCAGCTCGGCCGCACTCGACCACAGCAGGGTCACGACGGCGGTCCGCTCCCGCGGGTCCACGTCGGGGGAAAGGTCGTCGACGAGATTGGTCACGGCATACCGCAGGACGTCGATCTCGTTCTGCGGCGTGGCTCCCGGGCCGGCGGTGACCTGTCGCAGACAGTCCTCCTGCAGCCGCGCTCCTGAGCCGTCGACGTCGACGAGCACCACGGACTCGCCGATCAGCCGCATGAGCGTCGGCTGCCGCCGGGCGAGGTCCGTGGCGCGGTAGTGCGCGAGGGACGCGTCGGTGTGCACGAACAGCTCGACCGGCCAGGACGCGAACCGGCGGGTGTCGCGGAAAGGCGCGGGCGGGCCGGTCAGCAGGACCGCGATGTCCAGGTCGGAGTTCGCGGTGGCGTCACCCCGGACGATGCTCCCGCCCAACCAGGCGGCCCGGGCATCCGGGAACCATTCGCCGACGCATCGGCGGGCGTCCGCTATCGCGTTCTCCTGACTCATCATCCGCGGAACACCCGCAGGACCCGGAACCCTCGCGCGCTCTCCAAACGGTCGCAGGCCAGCCCTTCGAGCGGTCCCTCCTCATCCGCGATCCAGCGCTGGAGAGAGTCGGCGCCGAGGTTCTTCTGCACGACGAGGTATGCCGCCCCGTCACCAGTCAGGCGCGGCAGCCAGACCCGCAGCATCTCGTGCAGGACCGCCTTGCCGACCCGGATCGGCGGGTTGGACCAGACGAGGTCGAAGCGCACGTCCGGCGGCACGTCCTCCGGTCGGGCGACGACGACCCGGTCGCCGACCCCCAGCGTGTCGGCGTTGGTGCGGGTGAGGGCCAGCGACCGCTCGTTGACGTCCACGGCATACACCGTCGCCTCGGGGGCGAGCATCGCGAGCGAGAGGGTGATCGGGCCCCAGCCGCACCCGAGGTCGAGGAACGTGCCACTGGCCGGCGGCGGCGGCGCCTCGTGGAGCAGGACGCCGGTCCCGGTGTCCACCCGGTCGGAGGAGAAGATCCCGTCGGCCGTCGACACCGTCACCCGGCGGCCGGCGAGCTCGACGCTGAGGGGGCGCCGCTCGTCGGCGCTCGCCGGGGCAGCGGTGAAGTAGTGGTCGCTCACGGGCACCACGATAGAAGCGCACCGGTCCGGCGCGCCGCAGTGGTGCAGACTGCGAACCATGAGCGAGGACGCGCCGGGCCGCGACGAGCTGCGGTCGATGCTGGTCGGCTACCGCATCTCGGCGGCCCTCAGCGTGGCGGCAGAGCTGGGCCTCGCCGACCAGCTCGCCGGCGGGCCACGCACCGCCGCGGACCTGGCCACGGCGGTGTCTGCGGACCCGGACGTCCTGCACCGGCTGCTGCGCGCACTCTCGACCGTCGGGATCTTCGCGGCGCACGCGGACGGGTCGTTCGCCCTCACCCCGCTGGGTGAGGGACTGCGCTCGGACGTGGCGGGGAGCCTGCGCCCCCTCGGGCGAACCCTGCAGGACCCGGCGGTCTGGTCGGCCTGGGGCCACCTGGGTCACAGCGTGCGCACGGGGGCGAACGCCTTCGAGGCGCTGCACGGCATGGAGATCTGGGCGCACCGGCAGGCTCATCCGGAGCACAACGCGATCTTCAACGACAACATGGCCGCCCACAGCGCCCTCGTCGCCGACGCGGTGGCGAATGCCGTCGACTTCTCCACCTGGTCGAGCGTCGTCGACGTCGGAGGCGGCCGGGGGATCCTGCTGGAGGCGGTCCTGGGCCGACACCCGCACCTGACGGGGGTGGTGTTCGACCGGCCTCATGCGCTGCCGCTGTCACCCACGGCAGGGGTGCCGGCGTCGGTCGCGTCCCGTTGGGCCACTGCGAGCGGCAGCTTCTTCGACGCCGTGCCCGCCGCAGACGCCTACCTGCTGAAGTACATCCTCCACGACTGGCCGGACGACCGGTGCGTCGACATCCTGCGATCCTGCCGGCGCACCCTCTCCCGGGGCGGGGCGGTGCTCGTCGTCGAGGCGCTCCTGGGCGACCCGGCATACGAGATCGAGACCGCGTTCGCCGACCTCAACATGCTCGTGCTCCCCGGTGGCCGCGAACGCAGCGAGCAGGAGTATGCCGCGTTGTTCGGGGCCGCGGGTCTCGAGCTCACCGCCGTCATCCCCACGGGCACGCGCATGTCGGTCCTCGAGGCGCGTGGGCAGACGGCATAAAGGCCTCGCGCACGGTGTTTGACCGTGCGACCCTAAGGGAGATATGACTCGACTTTCCAGACGTTCCGACCTGCTCTCCGACCGGGCCGCGGCCATCAGTGCCGAGGCCGACGCCTTCGAGGACGACTACCTCGCGGAGGACTCCGCCGTCCGCCCGCTCTACGACGGCCAGCAGCTCGAGCGCGAGGAGCGCGCGGCGCTGCGCCGTGTCTCCGGGCTCTCCACCGAGCTCGAGGACGTCACGGAGGTCGAGTACCGCCAGCTGCGGCTCGAGCGCGTCGTCCTGGCCGCGGTCTGGACCGAGGGCACGAGTGAGGACGCGGAGAACTCCCTGCGCGAGCTCGCCGCCCTGGCCGAGACCGCCGGGTCGACCGTGCTCGAGGGCGTCATGCAGCGTCGTCAGAAGCCTGACACCGCAACGTTCCTCGGCAAGGGCAAGGCCATCGAGCTGCGCGACATCGTCGCCGCCGAGGGCGCCGACACGGTCATCTGCGACGGGGAGCTCACCCCCGGACAGCGGCGTGCCCTCGAGGACGTCGTCAAGGTCAAGGTCATCGACCGCACCGCGCTGATCCTCGACATCTTCGCCCAGCACGCCAAGAGCAAGGAGGGCAAGGCTCAGGTCGAGCTCGCCCAGCTCCAGTACCTCCTGCCGCGACTGCGCGGCTGGGGCGAGTCGATGTCCCGGCAGGCCGGTGGCCAGGCCGCCGCGGGTCAGGGCATGGGCTCGCGCGGTCCGGGTGAGACGAAGATCGAGCTCGACCGGCGTCGGATCAACACCCGCATCGCCAAGCTGCGGCGCGAGATCATCGCGATGAAGACGATGCGCGACACCAAGCGCCACAGCCGCAAGGCCAGCGCCGTCCCGAGCGTCGCGATCGCCGGCTACACCAACGCCGGGAAGTCGTCGCTCCTCAACCGGCTCACCGGCGCCGGGGTGCTCGTCGAGAACTCCCTCTTCGCCACCCTCGACCCCACGGTGCGTCGCGCCGAGACCGAGGACGGGCGCCCCTACACGCTCGCCGACACCGTCGGGTTCGTCCGCCAGCTGCCGACCCAGCTGGTCGAGGCGTTCCGCTCCACCCTCGAGGAGGTGGCCGACGCCGACCTGCTGCTGCACGTCGTCGACGGCTCGCACCCCGACCCCGAGGGGCAGATCACTGCGGTCCGCACGGTGCTCGCCGACGTCGACGCCTCCGACGTCAAGGAGGTCATCGTCATCAACAAGGCCGATGCCGCCGACCCCGACGTTCTCGACCGCATCCTGCGCCACGAGAAGCACGCCATCGTCGTCTCCGCCCGCACCGGGCAGGGCCTCGACGAGCTGAGAGCCCTTGTCGCAGAAGAGCTCCCGCGTCCTGACATCGAGGTCAAGGCGGTCGTCCCCTATGACCGCGGTGACCTCGTGAGCCGCCTGCACGGCGAGGGTGAGGTGCTGACGACCGAGCACCGGGAGGACGGCACGCTCGTCCACGCGAAGGTGT
This sequence comes from Lapillicoccus sp., assembly GCF_025353065.1. Classification (GTDB taxonomy): domain Bacteria; phylum Actinomycetota; class Actinomycetes; order Actinomycetales; family Dermatophilaceae; genus Lapillicoccus. The sequence continues at coordinate 1,914 of NZ_JANXRJ010000204.1, read as the reverse complement.
CGCCGGTCCTGCGGGCCGAGCTCGCGGCATACCTGGTCTGAGGTCGGGTGGTGTCCAGCGGGACCGGACGCCTCGTCCTGCTGTCCGGCCTGCCCGGCAGTGGGAAGTCGACCCTCTCGCGGCGGCTGGAGGCTGACCGGCCGGCCGTCCGTCTCAATCCCGACGAGTGGATGACCGACCTCGCTCTCGACCTCTTCGACGACCTCCTGCGCGAGCGGATCGAGGCGCGGTTCTGGCGGCTGACGCAGCAGCTGACCCTGGCCGGCCTGACCGTGGTGCTCGACTACGGCTTCTGGCTGCGGTCCGAGCGCGACGCCAAGCGCGAGTGGTGCCGCGAGCACGGCGTGGCGGTCGAGATGCACGTGCTGGACGTCCCCCTGGACGTGCTGGTCCGACGGGTCGAGGCCCGCGACGGCGTGACCGAGCCGTATGCCGTGCCGCTCACCCGCGCGCTCCTGGAGAGCTACCTGCCGGCGTTCGACCTCCCCGGCCCCGAGGAGCAGGCGCTCTTCGACCCGCCGCCGGTCGTCGCCTGATCTTGCTCGCTCCCTCTGGTATGCCGTGCAGCCGCGCCGCAGCCGGCGCTGGCACAGTGACCCGTGTGACCACACACCACACCGCGGCGTCCGCGAAATCCTCGACTCCGACGTCCCCGGTGCCACCCACGCCCGAGCACGCCCGACTCGCGGAGTCGCCGGGCGAGTCCGACCCGTGGCGACTCTGGGGCCCCTACGTCTCCGGCCGCCAGTGGGGCACCGTCCGCGAGGACTACTCCGCCGACGGCGACGCGTGGAACGCCTTCCCCTTCGACCAGGCCCACGCCCGCACCTACCGCTGGGGCGAGGACGGCCTCGCCGGTGTCTGTGACCGCTTCGGCTTCCTCAACCTCGCCGTCGCGATGTGGAACGGCCACGACGACCGGCTCAAGGAACGGCTGTTCGGGCTGACCAACGAGCAGGGCAACCACGGCGAGGACGTCAAGGAGTACTGGTGGCACGTCGACGCCACCCCCACGCACTCGTGGGCCCGCTGGCTCTACCGCTACCCGCAGGCCGCCTTCCCCTACGCCGACCTCATCGCCACCAACGCGGCCCGCACCCGTGAGGACGACGAGTACGAGCTCGCGGACACCGCTGTCCTGGCTCAGGATCGGTTCTTCGACGTCGAGGTCACCCACGCGAAGGCCGGCCCCGAGGATCTCCTGATGACGATCACGGCCACCAACCAGGGCCCGGACGCCGCACCACTTCACCTCGTGCCCCAGCTGTGGTTCCGCAACACGTGGTCGTGGGGCCGGGACGACCGGCGACCGTCCCTTCGCGTCACCCACCCCCTCGACCTCGGCGAGGGTGCCGTCCGCGTCGTCGAGACCGACCACGGCCTGCTCGGTCGCTACACCCTGTATGCCGAGGGCGAACCGTCGATCCTGGTGTGCGACAACGAGACCGATGCTCAAACCCTCTTCGGCAGCACCAACCTCTCGCCCCACCCCAAGAACGCGGTCGACCGGGCGATCGTCCACGGTGACCTGTCGACGCTGGCCGGTGACGGTGTGGGCACGAAGGCCGCCCTGCACTACGTCTTCGACGCCGTCGGCCCGGGGGAGTCGCTCACCGTGCGACTGCGGCTGGTCGCGGGCAACCGCCCGGCCCGGCCGTTCGCCTCCTTCGACACCGTCATGGCCGACCGGCGCGCTGAGGCCGACGCCTTCTACGACGTCGTCATCCCCGCCGCGGTCGACGCGGTCGACCGGCATACGGCGCGACGGGCCTTCGCCGGGCTGCTGTGGGGGCGCCAGCTCTACCGTTACGACGTCAGCGACTGGCTCGAGGGCGACCCCGCCTCGCCGCCGCCACCGGAGTCCCGGCGGGGCAAGGAGCCCTGGGGTCGCAACTCCGCGTGGCGACACCTGTC
>NZ_JANXRJ010000181.1 GCF_025353065.1 Lapillicoccus sp. | reverse complement strand
GTCAACGTGCGCGCGCCACCCGTCCTCGTCGCGGCCGTAGCACCCGCCATGGCACAGCGTGGGTCCGGCGCCATCGTCAACATCGGGTGGTGGATGGCCCGGGTCGGCGTCCCGTATGCCGCGATGTATTCGGCGACCAAGGCGGCCACCGAACAGCTCACCCGCACCTGGGCGGCCGAATACGGACCTCGCGGGGTCCGCGTCAACACCGTCGCACCCGGTGCCACCCTCACTCCCGGCAACGAGTCGTCGCGCGCGGTCCTCGACGTGATGACCGCGGGAACGCCGGCCGGTGTCGTCGTGCGGCCGCAGGACATCGCCGACGGCGTGGCCTTCCTCGTCTCGGACCGGGCGGCGATGATCCACGGCGCGATCCTCGATGTCGACGGCGGGACGTCGTCGACCCGGTTGAGCTGAGCATCCCCAGGGGCGTGCCCACCGCAGTTGCCCGTCGGGCCGAGGCCCGATGGTCGGCCGTCGAAGAATGGCCGAACGGACGACTCCGGCGACCGTTCAGGCCATCGTAGTCGGCGGTCGGCCTCCGCAACGCTTGGGTCTCCGCCCTCTGAGGAGTCCCCCATGTCTGTCCCCACCCACGTCGGCACCCGACCATCCGAGGGTCTTGCCGACCTGCTAGCGAGATCTGCCGCCGGCGACCAGCCGGCCTTCGCCGAGCTCCACGACGCTGTGGCGCCACGCCTCTTCGGTCTCGTCCTGCGCATCCTGCGTGACCGCGCCCAGGCCGAGGAGGTCTGCCAGGAGGTGCTGCTCGAGATCTGGCGCACCGCAGGCCGATTCGACCCCGAGCGCGGCTCGCCCCTCGCCTGGACGATGACCATCGCCCACCGGAAGGCCGTCGACCGCGTCCGCTCCGCCGAGGCCTCCGGCCGACGCGACACCCGATACGTGGACTCGAGCCACGAGGTCGCCTACGACGTCACGGCCGAGGCAGCGACCTCCTCCGCGGACGGTGTGCGGGTGACCACCGCGTTGGCGGGTCTGGTCGAAGGCCAGCGTCAGGCCCTCGTCCTGGCCTACTTCGGTGGCCTCACCCACACGGAGGTCGCCGACCGGCTCGGCATCCCGTTGGGCACCGCCAAGACCCGCATCCGTCAGGGTCTGATCGGCCTGCGCACCGCCCTCGGACCCGCATTCGACTCTGCCACAGCCTGATCCGACCGCGGTCACGATCGCCGGGCGAACGCCAAAGAATCACCCCTACGAGGTTCGTAGGGGTGATTCTTTGGCAGAGCAGGGTCGGTCAGATCAGCCGCGTCAGCGTGCCTTCCCGGTCGTCGAGCCCACCGACGGCGTGCCGGGGGTGGTGGCGTAGCCGCTGGCCGGGGGTGCGAGGTACGGGAAGACGGTGAGCAGCGGGGCGTTGGTGTTGGTCGTCCCGTCGCGCAGCGCGTCCCCGCTCAAGATGGCGTCCGTCTTGTAGCTCGGGTAGGTCAGGGGCAGGGTCAGCCCGGCGATCGCGCGGATCTCGATCGTCGTGACGTCGTCGACGGGACGGCGTCCGTTCGGGAAGCCGGCCGCATCTCCGCCGAGCAGCCCCAAGGGCTTCTCCGAACCTGCCGCAGCGGGAGCGACGGCCATGTTCAGCCGGAGCATGTCCGCCTGGACGGGACCCGTGTAGTTCTGGAACCCGGGGACGACGCCCGTCGGGATGCCGGTGAGCAGCACCGCGTTCAGGTCGGTACGAGGATTGCCCGTCCCGTTGAACTGCGCGAGGTTGGGGAACGCAGCGGGGTACAGCGACGGGAGCAGCCCCGCCAGCTCGGACTTGTTCACGTACTTGGCGAAGTAGTACGGGGATGTCGTCGCCGCGGTCGCGTCCGCACTCGGCAGGGTCGAGTTCCACTTGTCCTTGACCGACATCGGGTTGACGACCTCGTTGACCAGCGGGTTGCCGAGCCGGGAGATCTGGACCATGTCGCCGAACGGCTTGTAGGTGGCGGTGGTCGAGTCGAAGAGCCGGCCACGAGAGCGGTAGGTGCTGGCCCAGATGCCGACGACCGACGACGAGGCCGCCGGGTCGGTCGGGGCAGTTCCGCCAACGGTGAGCTCGGTCTTGGGGACCTGCAGCGCGATGGTGTGGACGTTGAGCCCCTGGAGGCCGTTCATGCCAGCCATGACCGGCAACGGGATGACGTGGGCGTTGTTGAGCGGCCGCAGACCGGCGAGGTCGAAGATGCTGCCCAGGTCGACGAAGAAGGCGTCCGAGCGCGGCCCGGCGAAGACCTTGCGGCCGGTGCCGAGCGCCTGCACGCCGGCCGAGCCGATGTTCGCCTCGTAGTTCGGCGTGCTGCGCTCACCGACGTTGCACGGGGGGACCAGCAGGCCGGAGCCGAGGACCGTGGAGGTCAGCGTCCCGTTGGCGGCACGCACCACCTTGGTGACGGAGAACGTCTGCGGCCGGTTGAAGTTGGTGTCGGTGATGCTCGCGATCGGGCCGATGTTGTAGAGGAACGTGCCGGGGTTCCGGATGGTCGTGGTGAACCGGAACTGGTAGCTGATGTCGGCAAGCGCCTTGCTGCCGTTCGACACGTTGATCGTGTAGAGGACGTCGTCGGCGAACTCGCTGAAGTTCGGGCCGCCGTAGGGGATCTCGAACGGGTTGAAGTTGGCGACCAGGTTGACCTTGGTGGCATCGGTGGGGTCGACCCAGGCGTAGACGTCCGTGTTGTCGGCGGCCGGGTCCTTCGAGATCTCTGGTGCTTCGCGGTGCGAGGACATGCGTTGAGCCTTTCGGTCAAAAAGAAATTGGGGGAGCGGAAGGTCAGGCGGTGTGGATGGCGTGCGCGAGCCGGGAGACGAGCTCGTGATCGGTGATGACGACCTCGCGGCCCTCGACCATCACGGAGAGCTCACCACCGCGGACGTCGCTGATGTAGGCGACCATCGCGCCGCTGGCGCTGGCCGGCAGTGCCTTCTGTGCTGCCGTGGCGCTGGACGTCCGGCTAAGCACCGCCGGGGCTGCCGCTGCGGCAACGCCTGCTGCGGCGATACCGGCGCCGGCGACCTTCAAGAATCCTCGACGAGGAGAGTCGTTCATGGGTTCCTCCTGGGAACGGGTGGGAAAAACGGCAAGCAGGGGTCAAGGCGACAGCCTGCTCGAGGGAGTCGTGCCTTGGTCAGCTGTGCTTTGCCGCGAATGCTCGAACCCGCGCGACGGCGTCCGTGAGGACTGCGGTGTGGGACTTGCCGGCGATCATGGCCTTGGCGGCCGCCGGGGTCGAGATCGCCGTCACGTCGTTGAGGACGAACCCGTCGATGTCGATGATGATGTTGACGTTGCCGTAGGAGCCGTTGAAGACCGACACCGTGCCGTCGTTGGGGTTGACCGGCACGATCATGGACGACGCCGAGTCCTCGTTGGCCAGGAAGTTGCCGTTGGAGGTCGGGGGGAGGCTCGTGGTGCCGTCCCACGCGGTGAAGAAGCCCGGGTTCTGCGGCGTGACTGCCGTCACCGTGACCGTCAGCCCCTTGAAGATCAGGGGGGTGACGCCATCATTGGGCAGCACCTGGAAGGTGCGCGTCTCCAGCGCCGACAGTGCGCCGCCCGCCACGCGGGTGTCGAAGGCGCGGAACGGGGTGCTCGGCAGGTAGGCCCCGTCGACAGAGGGGGTCCCGTCGTTGAAGTAGCCGAGGATGTCCACGATGACCGCAGCGGTCCCGGTGGACCCGTTGTAGATGGAGATCGACCCGTCCGGGTTGACCGGCACCACGGCGAGCGCGGCGCGGCTCTGCTTGGGCAGGAAGTTCAGGCTCGACGTCAGGGCCTCTGCGGGCGGAGCCTCGGCGTCAGCGGTCAGCCACCCCGCTGCGGTGGGGTTGGTGACGGTGAGGTTCACGGCCACGGCGGAGACGTTCGTCGCCGGCACACCGCTGATGCCCTCGACGGGCACCTTGAGGGTGGACTTCTTGGCGAGCGGCGTCCCGGCACCGTTACGGGTGTCGACGATGCGCGTCGGAGTCAGGGTGTTCATGGAGCCGGCGACAGTGGGATCGACGGTGCCGCCGGTCCAGTAGCCGGTGAGGTCGGCGAGGACGTCGACCGTGCCCGTGGAGCCGTTGAAGACGGAGACGGAGCCGCCGGTGCCGGTCTTGACGATCGTGGAGTTCGGGGTCGTCCGACCCGGCAGGAAGTTCACGGTCGAGGCCAGCGGCTTGGTGCCGCCGGTCGGGTAGACGGTGAGCCAACCCGCACCGGTCGGCGAGACGGCGGTGATGGTCAGCGCCACGGCGTTGACCGTTCCGTCGATGCCGGCCGTGCCGTTGAAGGTCAGCGTCTGCTGAGGCTTGAGCGGCATACCGCCTTGGGAGCGGGTGTCGAGCAGTCGGGTCGGTGTGAGCTTGTTGAAGGTACCCGCAATGTTCGGGTCCGCAGTCGCGATGGTCGCGGTGGTCAGTGACGTGGCGATGGCGGCGGCGAATGCCGCAACCACGACCATTGTTCTCTTGAGCATCATGGTGTGCTCTCCCCTCTTGGCTATGGCCGGAACGGTACCTCGCAGATCCGCGTTTCGCCATAAGATCGGACAAAATGGGATTGAAAAAGTTTCAAACCTGTTTCGGGCGACGAATTTTCTGCGAGCCCCCGGACTGTCGACAGAGCCGCGATGACGGCACCGACCTCGGTCGCCCGCAGACGAACGGCCCACTCCCCACACGGTTTCTCGCCCCGGGACGTTCGGCCCTGTCGAGGGCGACGGCCCGGGTCGACCCTGGAGCCATGACCACACCGACGATCGCTGCTCGCGCCGGCCGGCCGCACGCGCCGCAGCTGAGCGTGGTCGTCGGCCTCGTCAACGACGGCTCAGCCCGCCGGGTGGCCCGGGCCGGTGTCGACTACGCGCTGGCTCACGGGATGTCCCTGTCCTTCGTCCACGTCGTCTCGGACGTCGCGGAACGTCAGGGCGCAGAGGACGTCGGCGACACCACGTTCGCCGCCGTGCTCGACGCCATGCGCGGGCACGGCAGGCTCCGGTGCGCCTTCGAGGTCGTCAAGGGAGATCCGGGACGCGTCCTCGTCGAGCGCAGCAGCACAGCGGGCCTGCTCGCGATCGGATCCGACACGACATCTCCCGGCGCGTCCATCGCGGCATACTGCCGCCTCCACGCCGGGTGCGCGGTCCTCACCGTCGATGGTGCCGGGGCTACCCGGCGCACCTCCTCGATCACCAGCTGAACCGGAGAACGTCATGACCACCCACGCGCTCGCTCCCGACGCGACCAGCGGAGAGGTCGAGGAGCCGACGGCGATGCGGGAGGCGCAGCTCCGGCCGATCGTCGTCGGGGTCGACGGCTCGAAGGAGAGCGAGCTCGCCCTCGACTGGGCCGTGGACGAGGCGCGCCGACGTGGCCTGTCGCTGCATCTCGTGCACGCTCACGCGCTGGCCGGGGCGATGTCATCGGCTCCGCACGGCGCCCCGACCAGCTGGCACGACCCGGGCTGGGTCCTCCGGGCGGCCCGGGAACGGGTCGCGATCCTCGGTGTCGACCACTCCGTCGACCTGGTGGTGACCGACGAGGACGTCCTGGTGACGGCCGCGACGGCACTCGTCGCTGCATCGGCCGGTGCCGACACCGTCGTGGTGGGAACCCATCGGCACGGCGCCCTCGAGGCAGCCCTCCTCGGATCGACGTCGCTCCGCGTCGCCAGCAACGCCGCCTGCCCCGTGGTCGTGGTCCGCCGTCCCGCGTCGCGCGACGTCGCCCACCCGCAGATCGTCATCGGTGTCGACGGCTCGCCCGAGTCCGCCGATGCCCTGGCCTACGCCTTCCACCGCGCCTCGGACCAGGGCCTGCCCCTCACCGTGATCTCGGCCTGGGCCGGTGACGTGGACGTCGAGGCCCTCCGGGTCACCGACGCCGTGGCCGACGAGGTGCGGGCTGCCGCCGTCAACGCCCGGCTGGTCGCCCTGCGCCGGGACGTCGGCCCGTGGCGCGAGAAGTTCCCCGACGTGCGGGTCCACACGATCGTCGCTGCCGGCCGTCCCGCGGACGTGCTCGTCGACGAGTCCTGGGCAGCCGAGCTGGTCGTCGTCGGAAGTCATGGCCGCGGCAGCTTCCGTGGGCTGCTTCTCGGGTCGGTCAGCGAGGACGTGCTGCACCGGGCGCACTGCCCCGTCGCGGTCGTCCGCTCCATGGCGCCGGACAACTCCGTCTCCTCCTGAGCTGTCAGTCTCCCCCGGTTGCGCCGGGCGGTAAGGGACCTGACCTGCGGCGCAATGGCGCTCGTGGACTCAGCGGCCCGTGGATGAGGCTGCTCGGCGAGACCGCCGAGTCCTTGATCCACCGCCTCGGAGCGTCACTTCGGGCCACGGCGACCGGGATCGAGGTCCGGCGCCGGCACGACCGCAACGGGGCAGCTCGCGCGTTCGATGACTCGTTGGCTGACGGAGCCGAGAAGGAGTCCGTCGAAACCGCCGCGGCCGCGGGTGCCCACCACGAGGAGGCTGGCACCGACGGCCACCTCCAGCAGGGTGGGCACCGTCCGGGCCTGCTCGAGACGCGTCTGGACGTCGACGTCAGGGTATTTCTCTCCCCATCCCGCCAACAGCTCCGCAACGAGGCGACGCTGCTGCTCGCGCGTCGCCTCCCACACGGGCACCGGGAGGGCGAGGAAGCCGTCACTCTCGTCCCAGGCCCAGCACGCGACGGCCGTCAGACCCACCTGTCGGCGACTGGCCTGCTCGAAGGCGTAGGCGAGAGCACGAACGGAGCGCTCGCTCGCGTCCAGCCCGACGACCACACGTCCCGGATGAGTGCTGACGGCCCGGACCCCGGCTCGTGCGTCCGAGTCCGACGGCTCGAGATCGTGGACGACGACGACCGGACAGAAGCTGTGCGCGGCGACCTGCAGCGCGACGGATCCGAGCACGACGGCCTTGAGCAGCGTATGCGCGGTCGCGCCCACGACGAGGGTCTCCGCCGTCCGGGAGGCGGCCACCAACGCACCGGCCGGGCTGCCGGTGTCGGTGTGGGCCGTCACGCGCAGCGACGGGTGCGACTCGAGGACCCCGGTGACCTCGACCGCGGTCGACCCGTCGACGTCGCCGTCCAGGTCGACCGGGGTGTGGTGGAACCCCTCGATGACGTGCACCAGGTGGAGGGGGCGGGAGGTCGCCACCGCCTCGTCGGCCGCCCAGTCCAGAGCGGCCGCGCTCCAGGGACGGGCGACGCCCACGACGATCGCGTTCGGCGGTGCCGGCTGGTTCTTCATCTCGGGCTTCCTTCGCATCGTGTCAACCCTCCCGCTCCTTGCTCCGGGAGGCCCGAATGTGGCCCTCTGAGGCCATATTCGGGCCTCCCGAAGCAACAAGGGGAGGGTCGGGGGTCTAGCGGACGTAGGGGACTGCGGCATACCGGTAGTCCGGGCCGCGGAAAGGTGAGTAGCCGTAGTGGTGGTAGATGCTCTGGTGATAGGTGCGGTCATCGACCAGATCGGGGGCGTATGCCGGTGCGGCCATGACGTGGTCGCGAGAGTGCGCCAGTCGCACGGCGTCGTCGGTGACACTCGCGATCGCCTCGACGGGGACGTAGGTGTGGCTCGCTCCGATGCCGAGGAGGCCACCGCGTTCGACCGCCAGGAAGTGGACCTCCTTCTGGACGTCGTCCACGACGAGGTCGCTCACCCAGCCGATGTGCTCGCCGTCCTCGTCCTCGACCACGAGGCCTCGCACGTCGTTCTCGGTCTGGTCCACCGTCTCGCCGAGCTCGCTCAGCAGGCGGAGGACGGGCTCGTCGGCGACGATGCCGCTCTCCTGCGGCATACCGCTCTCCTCAGGCATGCCGACGAGCCGTGTCGTTGCTCAGGCGCGCCAGCTGGCTCTCCAGCACGCGATCGAGCCGGTGGGCGGCACCGAGCACGGCCTCGTCGAGGGTGTCGGCGTGGTGGCTGGCGACGGCGGGTGACTGGCCCTCGAGGAACGCCTCGGTCACGCAGCGCATGTCGTTCTCCGTGGGTCGTCCGGCGCTCTCGTCCGAGAGATGCACCTCGACCCGCGTCATCCGGCTCTCGAACCTGACGAGCACCTGCTCCACCTCGGAGGCGACCCTCGAGGTCAGGGCGTCGTGACCGGTGATGGTGTTGTCCGTGTGGACCGCGATCTGCATGGTGGTTTCCTTCGGTAGTCCCGCGTGTGGGCGGCCGCGGCATACCCGGTGCGGGTCTGGCCGTGAATCTCCCACGGACGCAAGTCTGCTCGCCCCGCACGACGGTCGTCAGGGGCGAAGGTCCCGATGACCCCACCCCCGCTCGGACCCGCTCCGGTCGGGCGGCCCGATACGCTCGGACCTGGGACCGGATCTGCGAGCACCCGAATGCTCGCGCCGACGGGGTCCCGGTCGAGGAGCTGAGGTGACGGACCGCTCTGACTTCGAGGACCTCCAATCCAGCCTGATGGCCCTGGCCGGGCTGGTCAGCGGGACCACCGGCCTGGAGGGGCTGCTCGGGCAGGTGGCGTCCTTCGCGGCCCACGCGATCCCCGGGGCGGACGGCGCGGGAGTGACGCTGCTCCGGATGGAGGGGCCCGTCAACCGCATCGAGGCCCTGGCGACCAGCCACCCGTTCGTCGCCGAGATCGACGAGATCCAGTACGTCGTCCTCAACGAGGGGCCCTGCGTCACCGCCGCCCGCGAGCGCCGGACGGTGCGGTCGGGGTCGCTCGGTGGGGAGAAGCTGTGGCCCCGCTTCGGTCCGCGGGTGGGCCGGCTCGGGATCAACAGCGCCCTGGCCCTGCCCCTGCTGCTGCCCGGTCACATCGTCGGCGCGATCAACGTCTACGCCCGCGGCAAGAACGTCTTCGACGACCGGGCGGTCGCCATCGGCGAGCTCTTCGCCGCCCCGGCAGCGGTCGCCGTCCACAACGCCGGTGTCCTCGCGCAGGCGCTCGCCCTGACGACGCAGCTGCAGGCCGCCCTGGTCAGCCGGCCGGTGATCGACCAGGCCATCGGCGTCGTCCGCGCGCGCAGCGGGGCGACCAGCGAGGAGGCGTTCGCGCGCCTGCGCGAGATCAGCCAGCGGGAGCACACCAAGCTGGTGGACGTCGCGCAACAGCTCGTCGACGAGGCCGTGGGTCGGGCCCGGGCCCGGCACGGCGACACCCCCGCCACCTGACTCGGAGTCGAGCGCCACGAGTGCCCGCGGAGGCGTCGCCCCGACCGCGTGACCTTCGTCCCGGCCCGCGCTGCGACGACCGACCTACCGTGGGATCCATGTCCACCACTTCCACTTCCCCCACCGCGGCGGGCCGCGTCGTCGTCGGTGTCGACGGGTCGGAGCCGAGCCGCGTCGCGTTGCGCTGGGCGCAGTTCCTCGCGTCCGCCACGGGCAGCACGTTGCAGGTGGTCGCCGTCTGGCAGGCCACCACGTCGTTCGGGCTGATGGGCGCGGGCTGGGGCGCCCTCCCCCCCGACTGGAACCCTGCGCAGATCACGCGCGACGTCCTCGACTCCACGCTCGCCGACGTGTTCGGCGATCAGCGACCACCCGGCCTCGACGCCCGCGTCGAGCAGGGCAACACCGCGCAGGTCCTGCTCGAGCTCAGTGCCGACGCCCGGATGCTCGTCGTCGGGAGCCGCGGGCACGGCGGGTTTGCCAGCCTCCTGCTCGGATCGGTCAGCGCCGCCTGCACGGAGCACGCCACCTGCCCGGTCCTCGTCATCCACGGCACGACCCCACCCCCTTCTCGAACGGACGTGACCTCATGACCCCGCTCATCCTCGGCGTCGTGCTCCTCCTCGTGCTCATCGTCCTGGGGATGGCGGTCCGCATCGTCCAGCAGTACGAGGAGGGGGTGCTCTTCCGGCTCGGCCGAGTCGTCGGGGACCGGGGTCCGGGGCTGCGGCTGATCATCCCCTTCATCGACGTGCTGCACCGGGTGTCCCTGCGCATCGTCACCATGCCGATCCAGTCGCAGGGCATCATCACCCGCGACAACGTCAGCGTGGACGTGTCCGCGGTCGCATACTACAAGGTGGTCGACGCCGAGAAGTCGGTCGTCGCGATCGAGAACGTCCGCAGCGCGATCGACCAGATCGCTCAGACCACCCTGCGCAAGGTGGTCGGGCAGCACACCCTCGACCAGACCCTGTCGGAGACCGACAAGATCAACCTCGACATCCGCAAGATCCTCGACGTCACGACCGTCGACTGGGGGGTCGAGGTCACCCTGGTGGAGCTGAAGGACATCCAGCTCCCCGACAGCATGAAGCGAGCCCTGGCTCGACAGGCCGAGGCCGAGCGGGAGAAGCGCGCCAAGATCATCAACGCCGAGGGTGAGTCGCTCGCCGCGGCCGCGCTCGGAGAGGCCTCCGACACGATGATGGCCCACCCCCTCGCGCTGCAGCTGCGCAACCTCCAGAGCCTGGTCGAGATCGGGGTGGACAAGAACACCACCGTCGTCTTCCCCGCTCCGTTGATGTCCACCATCGCCGAGCTGGGCGCGTTCCTGGCCCGGGAGACGGCGGCAGCACGCGCTCCCATCGCCACCCCCGTGGCTCCTCCCACCGCCACTCCCGCCGCCGCACCGACCGCTGCGTCAGCCGCGTCCGCGCTGGTGACCGTCGGCACCAACGGCCACCAGTCACCCCCGGCCGACCTCACCGACATGGGCTGAGCCGCCTCACCGACCTGGGCTGAGCCGGGGACCTTCGCTCAGGCGACGGCCGGCTTGAGGTGCCCGTGCCCGTGCCCGTGCCCGTGCTCGTGCTCGTGCTCGTGCTCCGTGAGGGTGAGGTCCGTCAGGGTGTCGCGGGCGCTGTGTTCCACCAGGAGCGGGACGAAGTCGCGGATGGGCCCGGTCATCGACACGTATGCCGCCTGGACCACCCGGTGCACCACCGCCGGCCCCAGACCGGGGAACCTCGCGAGCAGCCGCTGCTGCACCCCCAGGAGGGACGTGGCCTCGTGGTCGCTGACCGTCTGCTCGCGACGATCCTGCGCTTCGTCATGCCCAGCGTCACGGACCATGACTCTCACCTTCCTCCGTCTCCGGCCGGAGGACAAGGCGGGGGTCGAGAGCGGCCGTGATCGCCATCGACGTCGGGACCTTTGGACCTGACTCGAAGGGTCGGTCGTAGCGCACGATGGAGGATGCCGACGACCCAGCATGCCGAGATCGAACGAAAGTTCGACGTGGCGCAGGCCACGGCCGTCCCTGACCTCCGCGGGGTCCACGGGATCGCCGGCCTCGGCGCTCCGACGACCTTTCGCCTCACCGCGGCATACCTGGACACTGCCGGCCTCGACCTGGCCCGACGCCACATCACCCTGCGCCGTCGCGAGGGTGGGGCCGATGCCGGGTGGCACCTCAAGGTCGAGAGCGGGCGCGACGAGCGGACCGAGCACCGTTGTCCCCTGGGGGTTTCGGAGTCGGTGCCCGAGGGTCTCAGCGACCTCATCAGGGGAGTCGTCCGTGACCGGCCGCTCGATCTCGTGGCCCGCCTGCACACGCGCCGCACCGAGACCCCCCTGCTCGACCGGGCCGGCGACGTCCTCGCGCTCCTGTGCGACGACGAGGTCGAGGCCGAGACCTACGCGCCCGATCCAACAACCGCTGGACGCGGGGACCCGGTCCACGAGTCCACGATGCGATGGCGCGAGTGGGAGATCGAGTTGGTCGGCGGCGACCGGTCCCTGCTCGCCGCTGCCGCTCGGGTCCTGCTCGCCGCCGGCGCGCACCCCGGCGTCTCGCCGTCCAAGCTCGCCCACGCCCTGGCCGACCGATTGCCTGAACCCGAGGCGCACGTCGCGCACGACCCGAAGACCATGTCGACCGCGGCCTTGCTGCGTCGGCGTCTCGTCCGCCAGCTGCTGGCGCTCGAGGTGCAGGATCGGGCGTTCCGCGCCGGGGAGCCGACGGCGGTCCACCAGATGCGGATCGCGACCCGACGTCTCCGGTCGGCTCTGGCGACCTTCGCGCCCGCGCTCCTCGACGGGACGACGGAGCGCTACCGCGAGGATCTGCGGTGGCTCGGACTCACGCTGGGTGCGGCACGAGACGCCGAGGTCCTCCACGCACGTCTCCGCGCCGAGCTGGCCACGCTGCCACCGGACGAGGTCGTCGGACCCGTCGCCGACCGGATCGACCGGAGCTTCGAGCAGGAGTATGCCGCGGGGAGACGGGAAGCGCTCGAGGCCTTGACGTCTCCGCGGTACTACCGGCTGCTCGACGACCTCGAGGCCTGTGCCCACGACCTGCCCATCGGCCCGTCCGGTGCCCACCGGGCGACCGAGACCGTCCCCGAGCTCCTGCGCCGGGACGCCGACCGGTTCACCCGAGCGGCCGCCCAGGTCGCGCACGCGACGGACCGGGCAGTGAGGGACACGGCCCTGCACGAGACCCGCAAGAAGGCGAAGCGGTTGCGCTACCTCGCCGAGACGGCGGTCCCGGTCTACGGAAAGCGGGCGAAGAGGGTCGTCCGGCGTGCCAAGCGCGTCCAGGAGACCCTGGGGATCCACCAGGACGCCGTCGTGGCACGAGAACGCCTCGCACACGTGGCTGCTCAGGCCAAGGAGGCTGGGGAGGACACCTCGACCTACGAGCGCCTCCAAGCGCTCGAGACCGCTGCCGCGCTCCGGGCCGAGGCGGCCTACGACGCGGTGCTGCCCGACCTCTACCGGGGCGCCCTGCCGCGCCTGTCCCGCGGCTGAGCCAGTCCTCCCGGCGAGCAGCACGGGACCTTGGGCTCTGGTGAGGGCACGCCCCGCCCACGATGCTCGAGACATGCCGTCAACCACCGCTCCCCTGTCGCGTCTCTCCGGCCACGTGGTGGCCGGGCTCGTGGACAACGGGTTGGCCGCCGCCGTGGCGAGGGCGGCGGTCGAGGAGGCCACCGCACGCCACGCCAAGATCACGTTCCTCCACGTCGTGCCCGACGGGTTGAGCTCGGCCGACCATGCCGTCGCCGCCGCCACCATGTTCCGAACTGTCCTGCGAGCCAACGGAGCCGGCGCCGTCGCGGTGGCCTGCACGTTCGAGACCGTGTCGGGCGACGCGGCAGAGGCACTCGTCGACAGCTGCGAGGACGCCGGCGTCCTGGTGGTCGGCGCCGACGACCTCGACGTCACGAACCACGTCGCCGACTACTGCACCGAGCACTGCGCCTGCCCCGTCCGCGTCGTGACCGATCCTGATCGCACCGGTCCCCCTCGCGCCGCCGGGTCGGCACCCAGCCCCACCACCCGCGCAACGGCCAGGAAGGCGTGACCAGGATGAACGGACACATCGTCGTCGGGGTGGATGGCTCGCCCAGCTCGGTCCGGGCCCTGTCGTGGGCCCTGGCCCAGGGCGTCCTCACCGGAGCCGAGGTCCGGGCGGTGATCGCCTGGGACTACCCGGCCGCCTATGGCGCGTATCCCATGAGCGACGACCTCGACTGGGCTGCCCTGGCCCGCAGCACGATGGACGAGGCGCTCGACGCGGCAGCGGGTGACACCGACAAGGTCTCCGTGAGCATCGTGCAGGGCAACGCCGCGCAGGTGCTCCTCGACGCGTCCTCGGGCGCCAACCTGCTCGTCGTCGGGAACCGGGGCCACGGCGGGTTCGTCGAGCTGCTGCTGGGATCAGTGAGTGAACGCGTCATCGCCCACGCCGCCTGCCCGGTCCTGGTGATGCGACCCAACCAGCCCTGACCAGCCCGTCCCGGCGATCGCTCGACCGGGACGAAAAGCCCAGAAGGTGTACCCTCAAACTGCTGGGAACCTCAGCATGTCCGAAACAGGGTCGGCTGTCCGCCGCCGGTCCCCAAGGAGCACTCGCTCCGCCTCGGACGCGCCGGTGATCATCTGTCCGTGAGGATCACCATGAATTCTCTGTCCTCCCGCCCCTCCCCTCGTGACTCGTCCCAGACCGGCGTCGAGGCTCGCTGCCACGCGCGGTTCCGCGAGGCGTTCGCGAAGATCGCGCAGAACCCGACCGATGGCCCCGAGGCTCCCTCCGCCGACACCGAGAAGCCGGCGGAGGCCCGCGCGGCCGTCGGCCAGCTCAGCTTCGAGGCGTGGATGGCCGGCAAGAGCATCCGGCCACCGGGTGACCGGCGCGAGATGGGTCCGCCCTTGCGGTGAGCCGCCGACCGAGCAGGTCGGTCAGCACCGCCAGGTCCGGGCACGTGTCGGGGTCGGCGCACAGCGAGACGGTGAGGCGACCGGCATACGAGAGCGCCGTGAACGAGACGGTCACGTTGCCCGAGGTCAGACTCAGGGGGACGATCGCGGTGATGGGGCATCCCGCGAGAGCGAGGGGCGAGTCGGGGCCACGGAGGTTGCTGACGAAGGTGTGGACGAGGTGCTGACGCATCGTGAACCACCGCATGAGTCCGACGGACGCCAGGACCCTGAACAGCGGGGCGAGGAGCGCGGTCGAGACGCCGGGGGGTGAGAGCTTTGCCGCGCGGGTGGCCGTGTGCACGTCCTGGAGGAGGGCGCGGGGGTCGCCCACGGTCCTGACGGCGATCGCGACGACACCGCTGTGGTTGCCGAGCTCCGTCGTGCTGGCGAGACGCCGGTCCGACACAGGCATCGAGACGGCGACCTCGTCCAGGTCCTCTCCGCGGGTCGCGAGCAGGTCGTGGAGGGCACCGGCGACGGCCAGCAGCAGGACGTCGTTGATGGTCGTGCCCTGCTCGTGGGCCGTGAGCGCGACCGCCCCGAGGTCCGTCTCGACGACCGCGAACCTCCGGCGCCGACCGGTCGGCTGGTTCAGGGACGACCGGCTCGCGTGGGTGATCGCGAGGGGACGAAGGAGCCGCAGGGCGCTCGACAGACGGCGAAGGGACGCCGGCAGGCCCGACAGTGACACGAGTCGACCCAGGGCAGCGTCCCGGGCGAGCCGGGCCCGCGAGGGAAGGACGCAGGAAGTATGCCGGGCTGGCCTCTCCCCGCTCTCCATAGCGGTCCGGTCCGCCAGGGCCGACAGGATCGCCAGACTCGCGACCCCGTCCGCGAGGACGTGGTGGTGGACGAGGACGACGGCGGCCCGGTCGGGTCCGACATCGGTGACGACCACTGCTCTCCAGAGCGGGCCGTCGCGGGGGAGGGGGCGGCATACCAGCTCCGCGGCGAGGGCGAGCAGGCCTTGCTCCCCACGAGGTTCAGGGCAGCGGATCGACTCGACCTGCCCCGACCCGTCGTCGTGGAGGTCGTCGCACCACAGCGGACGACCGCACCCCCAGGGCACCGACACCAGTCGCTGACCGAGACGCGGAACTCGACGGCTCCGCGCCACGATCGTCGCCACGACCCCTGCCGGTCCGAGTCCGGCCGAGCTGTCGAGCATCATGATCGCGCCGACCTGCATCGGCAGGGCACCTCGCTCCGACGCGAGCGACATGAGGTCGTCGCCGGAGACCCGGTCGATCATCGTGAAGCCGGCCGAGGCGGTGGCTAGGAGACGACGATGAGGTCGTTCGTGACCAGCGTGACTCCAGGAGTGGCCCACGCCGCATCGCCGGCCTCACGGAACTCGTTCCAGGAGTGGACGGTTCCCGAGAGCGTCAATGCGGTGCCGCTGCTGGTGACGTCGATGTTCCGAGCGTCCGTCAGGGCGCTCCGGACGAGAGCAGACTTGACGCTCGCCTTGGCGTCGACGGCGACGAAGGTCAGGTTGGGCTTGATCGAGATGTGGTTGTGGACCCCGGAGACGCCCGAGATCTCGCCCACGACATGGGCGGCCGCTTCACGCTGGTAGTTCCAGTGGACCTCGCCGGTGAGGGTGATCCAGCGGTCCTGCACCGTCGCCTTGACCGCACCGACGGGCACGACGGAGCTCGCCTTCAGCGCCGCGGTCGTGTCGCGGGCGACGTCGACGTCAGCACGCGTACCCCAGTTGTGTTTGACGAGGAGCTCGTCCGCGATCCCGGTGACGCCGTGGACACTCAGGGCGGCCTTGATCGCCGCGGTCTTCTCGGGATAGGTCAGGACCTCACCGGAGACGATGACGGCGCCGTCCGTGACGGACACCCCGATGTGGTTCGAGTTGACGTCGGGCGCCCACTCGAGGGCGCGGGTGATGGAGGCCTTGAGCTGGTGGTCGGTGTTGTGCTGTGTCTGGGTCATACCTTCATGCTGCTCGCCGGCCCGTCGGGGGCCAGAGTCCTTGGTCCCTGCCGCACGGTGTGCCCACCAGGGACCTTGGGCTCTGTTCCCCCGATGTCATCCCCGCCAGGCTCGAGGCTCGCGGCACTTTCTGCTGCACAGACTCCGAGACGTGGGGAAACGGCGCATGAGCACACAGGAGAACGACGCGGGCGGCGGGCGAAGGGTGGACCACGAGGTCACCTCCCACCGTCAACCAGCGGTCATGCTTGTTGTGGCCACCCTCGGGTTCGCCGTGAACTTCTGGGCCTGGGCCCTGCTGAGCCCGCTGGGTCCACGGTTCAAGGACATCCTGGGTCTCTCCGGGTCGCAACAAGCCCTGATCGTGGCCGTGCCCGTCATCGTGGGCTCGCTCGGCCGCATCCCCGTGGGGGCACTGACCGACCGGTTCGGCGGCAGGGCCATGTTCCCGTTGGTCTCTCTCGCGACGATCGTGCCGGTTCTGTTCGTGGGTCTTGCGGGGCAGACGTCCCTGACGGCTCTGTTGATCGGCGGCTTCTTCCTGGGCATCGGTGGCACCGCCTTTGCCGTGGGGGTGCCGTTGGTGAGCGCCTGGTTCCCTCCTGAGCGCCGAGGTCTCGCCCTGGGGGTCTTCGGGGCCGGGATGGGCGGGACGGCGATCAGCGCGCTGACCACCGTCACACTGGTCTCGTCGCACGGCCCTGCGACACCGTTCCTCATCACCGCAGTCGCCCTGGCCGTCTACTCGGTTGCTGCCTGGCTTCTGCTACGTGATGCCCCGGGCCGCACCCTGCCGACGGGAGGTCTGGGCGCCCGGCTCGTCGCGACGGCAAGGCTGTCCATCACGTGGCGGGCGTCCGTCCTCTACGCCGTGTCGTTCGGCGGCTATGTCGCGTTCTCGGTCTACCTCCCGGCCTACCTCAAGACGGCATACGGGCTCGAGCAGGCGGACGCCGCCAACCGGATGGCGGGTTTCGTCCTGGTGGCCGTCGTCCTCCGGCCGCTCGGTGGGTGGCTCTCGGACCGGTTCGGCCCGGTGCCGGTCCTCGCCACCACGTATGCCGTGGTCGCGCTCGGTGCCGCCGTCCAGGCCTTCACCCCACCACTGATGCCGGTAGGCACGCTGGCGTTCCTCGCGATGGCAGCAGCCCTGGGCGCCGGAAGCGGAGCGACGTTCGCCCTCGTCGCACGCGTGGCACCGCCGACGAAGGTCGGCGCGGTCACCGGTCTCGTGGGAGCGGCCGGCGGACTGGGCGGCTTCGTCCCACCCCTCGTCATGGGCTACGTCCACGGTCGCACCGGCTCCTACGGCCTGGGCCTGGGACTGCTCGCCGTGGTGTCGGCAGCCACCCTGCTGCTGACGGTCACCGTGGTCCGACGGGCGAGCGGATCCTCGGTCGATGACCTGTCAACAGCCAGCACGCCGGCGGCGCCAACACCAGTCGGGCAGACGTGATGTGCGAGTACTGCGGCTGCCAGCAGATCGACTCCATCGCCGAGCTCACCCGCGAGCACGATGCCATCGTGATCGCCGCCGGCGAGATCGGCCGACAGGTGGGCGCGGGGGAGCTCGACTCGGCAGCCATCACCAGTCGACTGATCGTCGAGCTCCTTCGTCCCCACACGTCCGTGGAGGAAGAGGGGCTCTTCCCGTGTCTGGCAGCAGACTTCCCCGATCACGTCGGTGTCCTGCGTGCCGAGCACCGCCAGATCGAAGCCGTCCTGGCCGAGAGTGCCTTCGGCGTCCCCGGGGACCCCTCGTGGCCTGCTCGGCTCCTGGCCACCCTCTACCTTCTGAGGGAGCACATCCTCAAGGAGCAGGACGGCCTCTTCCCGGCCGCTCTGGTCGCCCTCGACACCGACCAGTGGAAGCGCATCGACGAGATCAGGACCCGGGTGGGAAGCGCCCTTCCCCTCGTCCATCCCCACCGCGCCTGGCCGAACCACTGAAAAGAGGATCCCTGATGTCGAGGACGGACCCCCGAAAGACGCCCCCGCAGCTCGATGACCCGATCACCCAGGCGATGGTCGCGACCAGACGCTTCTTCACCCGGTCCGAGGTCTCCCCCGATCACCGTGCCCTGCACAAAGGTGGGCGGTCGCGAAGCCGACACCTTCTACCGGGACCGGTGGTCGCACGACAAGGTCGTCCGCTCCACCCACGGGGTGAACTGCACGGGATCCTGCTCGTGGAAGGTCTACGTCAAGGACGGCATCATCACCTGGGAGTCCCAGCAGACCGACTACCCGTCGGTCGGCCCGGACCGACCGGAGTACGAGCCCCGCGGGTGTCCCCGCGGTGCCGCCTTCTCTTGGTACACCTACTCCCCCACCCGGGTGCGCTACCCCTACGTCCGCGGGGTCCTCCTCGAGATGTACCGAGAAGCGAAGGCGCGGCTCGGTGACCCCGTCCTCGCGTGGGCGGACATCGTCGACGACCCGGCGCGGGCCGGGCGCTACAAGTCCGCCCGGGGCAAGGGCGGGCTCGTCCGCAGCTCCTGGGAGGAGGCGACGGAGATCGTCGCGGCCGCCCACGTCCACACGATCAAGCGCTGGGGACCGGACCGGGTCGCCGGGTTCTCCCCCATCCCGGCGATGTCGATGGTCTCCCACGCCTCGGGAGCCCGGTTCGTCAACCTCATCGGCGGCTCGATGCTCAGCTTCTACGACTGGTACGCCGACCTCCCCGTCGCATCGCCTCAGGTCTTCGGCGACCAGACCGACGTCCCGGAGTCCGGGGACTGGTGGGACGCCGGCTACCTGATCATGTGGGGCTCCAACCTCCCGGTCACCCGCACCCCGGACGCGCACTGGATGACCGAGGCCCGCTACCGGGGTCAGAAGGTCATCGCCGTCGCGCCGGACTACGCCGACAACGTCAAGTTCGCCGACGAGTGGCTCGCTCCGCGCCCCGGCACCGATGGCGCCTTGGCGATGGCCATGGGCCACGTGATCCTGACGGAGTTCTTCGTCAACAGGAACGTGCCCTACTTCACCGACTACGTCTCGCGCTTCACCGACCTGCCGTTCCTCATCAAGCTCGAGCCAGCCCACGAGCCGCCTGCTGACGGCCAGCAGGCATACGTATCAGGCAAGTTCCTCACGGCAGAAGACCTTGGCGGTGAAGAGGAGGCCAGCGAGAACGCGGCCTTCAAGACCGTGCTCCTCGACAGGGCGACCGGTGGCGCCGTCGTGCCGAACGGCTCGTTGGGTCACCGCTACGGGGATGCCGGGGTCGGGAGATGGAACCTCGACCTCGGTGACGTCGCGCCGATGCTGAGCGCTGCGGGCGGCGACCTGGCCCCGGTGCCGGTGCAGCTCCCGCGCTTCGACGACCCCACAGGGGCTGCCGCGGTGCTGACCCGCGGCGTGCCGGTCCGTCGGGTCAACGGGCACCTCGTCACGACGGTCTTCGACCTCATGCTCGCCCAGTACGGCGTGGGGCGAGACGGTATGCCGGGCCGCTGGCCCAGCGGGTACGACGACGCCATCGAGCCCTACACCCCGGCCTGGCAGGAGGCGGTCACGGGCGTCCCCGCTGCGGCTGCGGCGAGGATCGGCAGGGAGTTCGCGGCCAACGCGGAGGAGTCGCGAGGGCGCTCGATGATCATCATGGGCGCCGGGACGAACCACTGGTTCCACTCCGACACGATTTATCGCGCGTTCCTCACCCTGACCAACCTCACCGGCTGCCAGGGTGTCAACGGTGGCGGGTGGGCGCACTACGTCGGGCAGGAGAAGGTGCGACCGCTCACCGGATACACCCAGGTCGCCAACGCCCTGGACTGGTCCCGGCCACCGCGCAACATGATCCAGACCGCGTACTGGTACCTGCACTCCGACCAGTTCCGCTACGACAACTTCGGCGCCGACACCCTGGCGTCGGCGACCGCCGGCGGCCAGCTGGCGGGCAAGACGACGGCCGACGTCATCGCCCAGTCAGCGCGGATGGGCTGGATGCCGTCCTATCCGACCTTCGACCGCAACCCCTTGGACCTCGCCGACGAGGCCGCCGCGTCGGGGCGACCCGCGGGCGAGCACGTCGTCGAGGAGCTGAAGGCCGGCCGGCTGAGATTCGCGAGCGAGGACCCGGACTCCCCGGAGAACTTCCCTCGGGTCCTGACCATCTGGCGGGCCAACCTGCTCGGGTCGTCGGCCAAGGGGAACGAGTACTTCCTCAAGCACCTGCTCGGCACCGAGCACTCGGTCCGCGCCACCGAGACCCCCGAGGGGATGCGCCCGCGGGGCGTCCGCTGGCACGACGAGGCACCGACCGGCAAGCTCGACCTGCTCCTCACCCTGGACTTCCGGATGACGAGCACGACGATCTTCTCCGACGTCGTCCTTCCGGCCGCCACCTGGTACGAGAAGCACGATCTGAACACCACCGACATGCACCCGTTCGTCCACTCCTTCAACCCGGCCATCAACCCGCCCTGGCAGACCCGCACCGACTGGGATGCGTTCATGACCATCGGCAGGCGGTTCAGCGAGCTGGCCGGCCCGCATCTCGGCGTGCGTCGGGACGTGGTCGCCGTCCCCCTGACGCACGACACTCCCGATGCGCTCGCGAACCCCCACGGTGTCGTGGCCGACTGGAAGGCGGGCGAGTGCGAACCCGTCCCGGGGGTGTCGATGCCGAAGATCGTTGTCGTGGAACGCGACTACGCCGCCATCGGCGCCAAGATGGCCGCGTTGGGTCCGCTGATGGACACCCTCGGGGGGACGACCAAGGGGGTCACCTTCGAGCTGGGAGAGCAGGTCGACTACCTGCGGCACAAGAACGGCGCCGTGCGCGGCGGTGTCGCCGACGGGCGACCGTCGCTCGCCCGCGACGTCGACGCCTGCGAGGCCATCCTCGCGATGTCGGGCACGACGAACGGCCAGCTCGCCGCCCAGGGTTTCCGGACGCTGGAGAAACGGACCGGCGTCAGGCTGGCCGACCTGGCCGCCGAGCACGAGGGCAAGCAGATCACCTTCGCCGACACCCAAGGCCCTCCCGTCCCCGTCATCACCTCGCCCGAGTGGTCCGGGTCCGAGGCCGGCGGACGGCGCTACTCCCCCTTCACGATCAACGTCGAACGACTCAAGCCGTGGCACACCCTGACCGGGCGGATGAGCTTCTATCTCGACCACGACTGGATGACCGAGATGGGCGAAGCCCTCCCGGTCTACCGGCCGCCACTGAACATGCAGGCGCTGTTCGGGGAGCCGGCCGTCGGCGAGACCGGCGCACTGGGGATCGCCGTTCGCTACCTCACCCCGCACAGCAAGTGGTCGATCCACTCGGAGTACCAGGACAACCTGTTCATGCTCTCCCTCTCCCGGGGCGGCCAGACGATCTGGATGAGCAAGGAGGACGCGGCCAAGGTCGGCATCTCCGACAACGACTGGATCGAGGCGGTCAACCGCAACGGTGTCGTCGTCGCGCGGGCCATCGTCAGCCACCGGATGCCCGAGGGCACCGTCTACATGCACCACGCCCAGGACCGGTTGATCGACGTCCCCATCGCCGAGACCTCGGGCAGACGCGGCGGGATCCACAACTCCCTGACCCGACTGATGATCAAGCCGAGCCACCTCATCGGGGGCTACGCGCAGCTCTGCTTCGCCTTCAACTACCTCGGTCCGACCGGCAACCAACGCGACGAGATCACCATCATCCGCCGACGCTCCCAGGAGGTTCAGTACTGATGCCCACCAGGCGAACACGACAGCCGAACAGGGTCACCCGATGAGGCCGATGGCCCAGATGGCCATGGTGATGAACCTCGACAAGTGCATCGGCTGCCACACCTGCTCGGTGACCTGCAAGCAGGCGTGGACCAACCGCTCGGGCACCGAGTACGTCTGGTTCAACAACGTCGAGACCCGGCCCGGCCAGGGATACCCACGTCAGTACGAGGACCAGGAGAAGTGGAAGGGTGGCTGGACGCTCAACAAGCGGGGGAACCTCGCGCTCAAGGGCGGCGGCCGCGTCAGCAAGCTGCTGCACATCTTCTCCAACCCCAAGCTGCCGTCGATCCAGGACTACTACGAGCCGTGGACCTACAACTACTCCACCCTCACCGATGCGCCTGCGCAACAACACATCCCGGTGGCCCGACCGAAGTCCCTGATCACCGGCAACGACATGAAGATCACCTGGAGCGCCAACTGGGACGACGACCTCGGTGGGTCGATCGACCACGGCCACAAGGACGTGATGCTCAAGAACCTCGGTGACAAGGTCAAGTTCGAGTTCGAGCAGACCTTCATGTTCTACCTGCCCCGGATCTGCGAGCACTGCCTCAACCCGTCCTGTGTCGCCTCCTGCCCGTCGGGGGCGATCTACAAGCGCAGCGAGGACGGCATCGTCCTGGTCGACCAGGACCGGTGCCGCGGCTGGCGCATGTGCGTCTCGGGGTGCCCTTACAAGAAGATCTACTTCAACCACAAGACCGGCAAGGCCGAGAAGTGCACGTTCTGCTTCCCGCGCATCGAGGTGGGACAACCCACCGTGTGCGCCGAGACGTGCGTCGGACGCCTGCGCTACATCGGGCTGATGCTCTATGACGCGGACAAGGTGCTCGAGGCGGCTTCGACCGAGGACGACCACGACCTCTACGAGGCCCAGCGCGGGGTCTTCCTCGACCCCCTCGACCCCCACGTCATCCGGGAGTCCGAGCGGGCCGGGATCCCCCGCGACTGGATCCTCGCTGCCCAGCAGTCGCCGATCTGGGCGCTGATCAACACCTTTCGCGTGGCGTTGCCGCTGCACCCGGAATACCGGACGATGCCGATGGTCTGGTACATCCCGCCGCTGTCCCCGGTCGTCGACATCATCCGCGACACCGGTCACGACGCCGAGGACGGCCGGAACCTCTTCGCCGCGATCGAGGCGTTGCGCATCCCCGTCGAGTATCTCGCCGAGCTCTTCACGGCCGGCGACACGGCACCGGTCGAGTCGGTGCTGCGCAGGCTGGCCGCCATGCGCTCCTACATGCGGGAGATCACCATGGGCCGACCCGCAGACGAGTCCCTGGCGGCCGCCGTCGGCATGACCGGCGAGCAGGTCCAGGACATGTATCGCCTACTCGCCATTGCCAAGTATGACGAGAGGTATGTCATCCCGCCCGCCCACGCGGAGCAGGCCCACTCCCTGGAGGAGCTCGCGACCGAGTGCAGCCGGGACTTCGACCGCGGACCGGGGATGGGCGGGTCAGGACCCTTCGGCGAGGGCTCGGGGGCCCCGACACCCATCACGGTCGAGAACTTCCAGATGCTGCGCGACCGGCAGACCAGCGACACGGCATCAGCGACCACGAGCACCCACGGCCGGGTCAACCTCCTCAACTGGGACGGCCACGGCAAGCCCGCGGGTCTCTTCCCTGGCTCCGACGTGTCCCAGCCCGACCAGCCCGACCAGCCCGATTAGCCCGACCAGCCCGATCAGCCCGACCAGCCGACCAGCCCGACTTCGAGGCACGATCATGACGACCCACCCGCGGCCGCGCCTGGACGAGCGGCGACTGCGTCTGGCCTGGCAGAGCGCCTCCCTGCTGCTCGGCTACCCGGACGACGACCTCCTGCGGCTCGCGGGCCTCGTCCGCCAGGCGACCGACCAGCTGCCGCCCTCGGTCGCCGATCCCTTGCGCGCCTTCCTCGGCCACCTCGAGCACACGAGTCAGACCGAGCTGGCTCAGGCCTTCGTGTCCACCTTCGACCACCAGCGACGGTGCTGCCTCTACCTGACGTACTTCCAGCACGGCGACACGCGCAACCGCGGGGTCGCCCTGCTCCGGTTCAAGACGGCATACCGGGCCGCCGGGATGGAGCTGACCGACGCCGAGCTGCCCGACCACCTCAGCGTGCTGCTCGAGTTCGGGGCAACCGCCGACACCGGCGCGGCCTGGGACCTGCTCATGGACCACCGGGCCGGCCTGGAGCTGCTGCGCCTGGCTCTCACCGACCTCGGCTCCCCCTGGTCGAGCGTCGTCGAGGCGGTCTGCGCGACGCTTCCACCGCTGCGTGGCGATGACCGGAAGGCGGTGATGAAGCTCGCCGCCGAAGGGCCGCCGGCCGAGGAGGTCGGGCTGGCCCCGTTCGCGCCACCGGAGTACATGCCGGAGCCGCACCGAGCGGTCGCTCTCCCCCTGCCCACCTTCTCGCCGTCGATGCGCGGGGCTCGACGATGACCACCGGCGCCGAGGTCCTGTTGTGGGTGGTCGTCCCCTACGTCTGCCTGACCGTGTTCGTCGTCGGTCACCTGTGGCGCTACAGGTACGACAAGTTCGGCTGGACCACCCGCTCGTCCCAGGTCTACGAGAACCGCCTCCTGCGCCTCGGCAGCCCACTGTTCCACTTCGGCATCCTCTTCGTCCTCGCCGGCCACGTCATGGGCCTCGGGATCCCCAAGTCCTGGACCGAGTTCGTCGGCATCTCCGAGGGTCTCTACCACTTCATGGCGGTCAGCGTGGGCACCGTCGCCGGGGTCAGCACGGTGGTCGGCATGTCGATCCTGATCTACCGCCGTCGCACCGTCGGGCCTGTCTTCACGGCCACGACGAAGATGGACAAGACGATGTATGCCGTGCTGGCAACGGTCATCGTCCTCGGTCTGGTCAACACCGTGATCTCGAACGTCTTCGGTCACTACGACTATCGGGACGGGGTGTCGGTCTGGTTCCGCGGGATCTTCCGCTTCTCGTTGCACCCGGAGCTGATGGCGGCAGCGCCCATCGGGTTCCAGCTGCACGCCCTCGCCGCCTTCGCGCTCTTCGCCCTGTGGCCGTTCACCCGCCTCGTCCACGTCTTCAGCGCCCCGCTGGGCTACCTGACCCGGCCCTACATCGTCTACCGCAGCCGCGACGACCAGCTCGGCAGCCGGAAGCCGCGCCGCGGTTGGGAAAAAGTGAAGTGAGAGCACACGGACGGAGTCGCGGGAGGTCGCTCACCGCCCCAGCAGGGTCAGGGCCGCGTCGGTGACGGAGCCGGTGTCGATGCCGTGCAGCCGGTAGGCGTCGTCGAGGTCGGAGGACTGGCCGAACTCGGTCACCCCGAGGCAGCGGATCCGGTCGCCGCGCGCGCCGGCGAGGAACGACAGGGTGTGCGGGTGCCCGTCGAGGACGGTCACCAGCGGTGCCGGGTGGCGGGCGGGGAAGAGCTCCTCGAGGATGCTGCCGCCCGTCCCCGGGGTGCGTCGACCACTCTGCTGGAACGAGCGGAAGACGAGGTCCGGGCTGGTCAGGCAGACGACCCCGGCCCGGATGCCGAGCTCCGTGAGGGCGCGGGCCGAGGCGAGGACCTCCGGCATGATCGCGCCGACCCCGACGAGGGTGACCTCCTCGGACGACATCGGGTGCCGGGCCGGGAGCCGGTAGCCGCCGGCGACCGCCTGCTGACGACGTCGCTCCCGGAGGACCGGGTCCTCCGGCACCGCGGCGAGCTCCGGGTCGATCGGCCTCGTGGAGAGCCGGAAGTAGGACGACGTCCCGCCGACCACGCCGACCGTGCCCATCGCGTGCAGGAAGCACCACTCGAGGTCCTGCGCGAAGGCCGGCTCCCAGGCGACGCAGCCGGGCTGCTCGAGACCGATGGACGGAGTCGTGATCGACTGGTGCGCACCACCTTCCGGCGCGAGCGTGACCCCCGACGGGGTGCCGACGAGGATGGACTGGCCCCCGGCGTAGATGCCGTAGGACCACGGCTCGAGGGCCCGTGAGACGAAGGGGTCGTAGAGCGTCGCGATCGGGATGAGCCGCTCGCCCCAGCGTGACCATGTCGCCCCGAGCTCGCCCAGCAGCGAGACGAGATTGACCTCGGCGATGCCGAGCTCGATGTGCTGGCCGTTGCTGACCTCGTGCCAGCGCAGCACCCGCTCGGCGTCGTCGGCGAACCAGTCCCGCCGGTCCTCGACCGACCAGACGCCGGTCTTGTTGATCCAGCCGCCGAGGTTCGTCGAGGAGGCGACGTCGGGGCTGCAGGTCACGATCCGGGCCGCCGCCGAGGGTGCGTCGCGGGTGAGGTCGGCGAGCAGGCGACCGAGGGTGGCCTGCGTGGAGATCGTCTTGCGGTGCGAGTGCCCCAGGGAGGTCGGGACCGACACGGAGCCGGCAGGCGCGACCGGCTCGCGCCGGAGTGCTCGAGCGCGCCGGTCGCACAGCTGCCCGGCCGGCGTCCCGATGTCGAACCGCTGCCAGGGCGCCGCGGTATCCACGCGGCATACGGCAGCGAGCGCCTGCAGCTGCGGGCCGGTGAGCAGGGCGGAGTGGTTGTTGGGGTGGCCCTCGGTCGGCAGGCCGCGACCCTTCACCGTGTAGGCGAAGACGACGGTCGGCCGGTGGGTGTCGACGGCCTGGAAGGTGTCGACGAGGAGACCCAGGTCGTGCCCGCCCAGGTCGCGGACCGCGGCCGCCAACTCGCCCGCCGGGATGGAGGACAGCAGCCTCGACAGCTCGGCACTGACCTCACCGGTGCTGTCCCCACGGGTGCTGTCCCCACCGGTGCTGTCCCCACCGGCAAGGAGGCGCTGGGCGACCTGCGCAGGGTCGACGCGGAGCATCCGCTGATACTCCTCGTTGGGCATCGCCTCCAGCCGCGCCCGCAGCTCCGAGCCTCCTGGCCGCTCGAAGAGCTCACTGACGAGCCGACCCCACTTCAGGGTGACCACCTGCCAACCCGCCGCGGCGAACATGCCCTGCAGCCGCTGGATCTGGATGTCCGGCACCACCCGGTCGAGCGACTGCCGGTTGAGATCCACCACCCACAACAGCTCACCCAGCTTGGCGACCGCCGGGTCCGCGACCGCCTCCCAGATGGCCCCCTCGTCGAGCTCGGCGTCACCCAGCAGGCTGACGAACCGGCCGGCCGGTGGGGCGCTGGGGAACTGCGACGCGACGTAGCGGTGGGCCATCGCAGCCCACAGTGCCGCGGTGGCCCCGATGCCGACCGAGCCGGTGGAGAAGTCGACGGTGTCCGGGTCCTTCAGCCTCGACGGGTAGGACTGCAGTCCCCCCTTGGCGCGCAGGGTGGGCAGGTAGGACTCGTCGAGGTCGCCGAGCAGGTAGTTGATCGCGTGCAGGGCCGGGGACGCGTGGGGCTTGACCGAGACCCGGTCGAGGGGGGTCAGCTCGGCGAACCACAGCGCGACCATGATGTCGACCATCGACGCGCTCGAGGCCTGGTGGCCACCGACCTTGACGCCAGTTGCGTTGGGGCGCCCCGCGTTCGCCGCGTCGACGATCGCGGCGGACAGCCACAGCACGCGCTGGGCGATCTCGCGCAACACCCCGTCGTCGTGAGCTGCGCCGGTGCGGGAGGCGCCTGCGGCAGGGTCGGTGGTGGTGGTCATGCGCGGTCCTCAGCTGGGGTCGGTGGTGCTGGGGTCAGCAGGTGTCGGACGAGCCTGGCGGCTCAGCACGATCCTCCCGTATGCCGCGGGCGACCGCTGGCCCAGCCTGCCGCCAGCAGTGGTGGAGGGGACGTCAACTACTGTCGGACGGTGAGCCCCGGGCTGCAGGAGTGGGACGTGATCGTGGTCGGCGCCGGTCCGGCCGGAGCGACCGCCGCGCTGTCGGTGCTCACTCGGGAGCCCACGACGAGCGTCCTGCTGCTGGACCGCCATGACTTCCCTCGGGACAAGTGCTGTGGCGACGGGATCGCCTCCCAGGCGGTCGACGTCCTCGACGCCCTCGGCGCCCGGGACGTGGTCGAGGGCTGGACGCCGGTGCGCCACCTCAACCTCTCCCACGATCAGCGCCACGTCGAGGGACGGATGGCCCGTCCGACCTGGGTCATCCCCCGCACGGTCTTCGACGCCAACGTCGTCGCCCACGCCACCCGCGCCGGTGCGACCCTGCTCCGGCACCGCGTGCGCAGCGTCGGCGTCGGCGACAGCCACGGTCGGGTGGTCATCGACGACACCTTCTCGGCCAAGGTGGTGATCGGCGCCGACGGCGCGCAGTCCGTCGTCGGGGCCCAGGTCGGTGGCCCACCCCGCGGCCGCCGCGCCATCGCCCTCCGGGGATACGCGCCGACCCTGCCAGCCGTTCGGGGTCGCCAGGTCATCCGCTACGGCGTCCGCCAACAGCCCTCCTACGCCTGGGCGTTCGACCGAGGGGACGGCTGGTCCAACGTGGGCTACGGCGAGCTGGCCGACCCCTCCGCCGGTCTCACCCGCACGTTCTTCCTCGATGAGCTGGAGCGGCTGATCCCGGGTGCGGCCGAAGCGGGCACGTCCTGGCGCGCCCACCACCTCCCACTGTCGGGATGGGGCTGGGGCCGCGAGCAGCCTGAGGGCCGGATCCTGTTGGTGGGAGACGCTGCTGGGCTGATCAACCCGATGACGGGCGAGGGGATCTACTACGCCGTCGCCACCGGCTCCGCGGCCGGCCGTGCCGCGGCGCAGGCGCTGTCCGTGCGACGGCCCGAGCGGGCCGGGGCGCTGCACCGGGCGGCGGTGCGGACGCTGCTCAACAGTCACCTGCGGCATACCTGGACCGCCGCCCGCCTGTCCCGGAGCACGCGCGTCATCGAGGCCGGCATCGCCGCCGCCGCCCGCGACCAGCACGTCTTCGACGACCTCGTCGAGATCGGTCTCGGCGACGGGCGGATCACGCCCCGACTGGCCGCGGGTCTCGTCCGCGGGCTCGTCCGGCCCGGCTGAGGTCGGCCGGCGGGGGTTGGCGGGCGGCGGAGTTCAGATCGCCCAGCGGTGGGCCTTCACCAACGGGAGCCGGGCCCACATCCGGCCAAGACCCCACGTGGTGCCGGCGCAGGTGGCCGCGAGCACGATCAGGACCAGTGCCTCGGTGAGGTGCTCGTCGACGAAGGGGTCGGTGGAGCTGGTCGCTGCCCCGGTGCTGTCGAACCGAGCCAGCGGGTAGGTGGCGAGCCACATCCCGGCCAGCATCACCACCCCGGAGACGGCGGCGATGCGCATCGCGATCCCGGCCATCAGGGCGACACCGATGCCGAGCAGCCCCAGCATGAAGATCCAGTCGGCCCACCAGGTGCCCGCGATGGCGTGGGCGGTGGACTCGAACGGACCGACCGCAACGCCCTTGAGGAAGCCGTTGGTCGGTGACCCGCCGTGGATCCAGGCCTTGGCGGAGGGTGTGGCGTAGTTGAGGCCGAACGTCTTGTCCAGGAAGGCCCAGAGGAACAGGAACCCGGTGGATATCCGGAGTGCCGCGAGGGCCTTCCCGGCGGTCGAGGTCATCGGGGCCTCGGAGACGGGAGCGGTTGATTGGCGGGGGGTGATCGGTTTGATGGGCTGGTGGATGGTCATGGTTGCCTCCTGTGGCTGACACAGCCAGAGTCCCGCTCGCCGGGCCCATCCGCTGGGGACCAATGTCCCGACTTGTTCGCTGATGACCTCGGACGATCACCCCACGACAGGCCGCGAGGCTCGTCCGCGCGGTCAGCCGAACATACAAAGGGATCAACCGTGCCCGACTCACCCCGGTATGCCGGGCCGGCCACCACCTTCTGTATGTTCGACGGCGCACGGTCGCACGTCAGATTAGGTCAGGTCAGGTCAGGTCAGGTCGACGACGAGCGCGACAGCGAACGCGACGTAGAACAAGCCGGCCAGGGTGAGGGTGGCGGCAGTGATCCGGTTGCCACGGAAGAGGACCAGCAGGTACACGACCACGGCGAGGGTGGTGACGCCGGAGAGCAGCGCGGGGGTGTCGAAGAGCCACGGGGTGCCCAGCAGGCCGATGCCGGACGGGACGGTGGCCTGGATCATCATCGCGCCGGAGATGTTGGCCAGGGCGAGGCGGGTCTTGCCCTGCCGGACCCAGATGATGGCGTTGAGCACCTCCGGGAGCTCGGTCGCGATCGGGGACAGCAGCAGCGCGGTGACGAGGGGGGACAGGCCGAGGGCCGGCCCGGCCCATTCGAGCTGGGCCACGAACAGGCGGGAGGCGCCGAAGATCACCGCGACGGTGGCCAGCGTCTGCAGGACGACCGCCCAGGTCGCCGGGTCGGTGCGGCGCGGCTGCAGCTTCAACGGATCGAGGTCCTCGTGCGAGGCCTTCTCCCCGTCGGCGCTCATCTCGCGCCAGAAGTAGACGGCATACGCAGCGAAGAACAGCAGGCCCAGCCAGGGCTTGAACGCGAAGGCCACCACCCCGAGCGCGACCTTGACGACGAAGATGGCGATGAACCAGGTCTGGTCGCGCGCCAGCCGGCCGATGTCGGCGGCATCGAGCCCCTCGATCTGCGAGCCGCCGCCAACGCTCGACCCAGCCGCGCGGGAGGGAGCGGTCGACCCGCCCGCGGTCTGCCGGGCGCGTCGGCGCAGCAGCATGAAACCCGTGACCCCGTAGGCGATGGTGCCGACCACCAGGGGCCCACCCAGTGCCGCGCCCACGGCGATGTCGTCCGTCGCGCGACTGCCGCCGAACAGGACCGCGACCAGGGTGACCACGCTCTCGGGCAGCGCGGTGCCGACCGCCGCGAGGACCGAGCCGACGGCGATCGAGCCGACCTGCATCCGTGCGCCGAGCCACTCGACGGCGTTGATGAACCACTCGCAGGCCAGGTAGATCACCACGGCACACCCCAGCAGCAGCAGGATGTGGACCATCAGCGGCCTCCCTCTCGTCGTCGGTCGTCGTCGGGTCGTGGTCGGTCGTCGTCGGTCGTGGTCGGTCGTTGTGCGCGTTGCACCTCGTGCACAGCCGTGAGCGCCGACGACGACGTACCTGCCCGGGCACCACCCACCCGAGCTCGACGACCGCGTCTGCCTGCGTGACGATCTCCGCGCGCTCACCTACCCGCAGACGGCCCGCGAGGTCGAGCCGCCGCCGGACAGCGTTGTCGGCGCGGTGCGGTGCCCGGCCAGGTCGTCGCCGTGATGCTACCCAACCGGGTCGAGCCGATCCTCACCCTGTATGCCGCGTCACGGCTGGGAGCCGCGGCCACACCGATCGGCCCGAGCTCCACCGCGTCCGAGGCAGGTCGGGCTCCACGCGGCGGAGCCGTGCCGCCGCCCAGGAGGCGGCGACCCTCGGCAGCAGCCGCACTCGCAGCGGGGGATACGGTGCGCAAGGATGACGGCATGAGCACAGCGGTCGTGGTCGGGAGCGGGCCCAACGGGCTCGCTGCCGCCATCCGGCTGGCCCAGTCGGGGGTGCAGGTGCGGGTGCTCGAGGCCGCCGACCAGGTCGGCGGCGGTGTGCGCTCCACCGAGAAGATCGTGCCGGGCCTCCTGGTCGACGACTGCTCGGCCTTCCATCCCACCGGCGCCGGGTCCCCGTTCCTGCAGAGCCTGCCGCTCGACGAGCACGGGCTGCGGTGGGCCGAGCCCGCCGTCCAGCTCGTCCACCCGCTCGACGGCGGGCGGGCCGGTGCGCTGTGGCGTTCCGTCGACCGCACGGTGGCCGAGATGGGGCCGGACGGGGCGGCGTGGCGGCGCATTCTGGGCCGGACGGCCGCGCACTTCGACGCGATCGCCGCGGAGGTGTTCCGGCCGATCCTGCACGTCCCGCGGCACCTGCTGGCGTTCGCCGAGTTCGGGCTGCAGACCCTGCCCCCGGCGTCGTGGACGGTCCGCCAGTGGTCGCGCCCGGAGACCAGGGCGCTGTTCGGCGGGGTGGCTGCGCACTCCTTCGCCCCGCTGACCGAACCGCTGTCCAGCTCCGTCGGCCTGCTGCTCGCCGCGGCGGGACACGCCTACGGCTGGCCCGTCGCGGTCGGCGGGTCACAGGCGATCGCGGACGCGATGGTCTCCCTGCTCACGTCCCTCGGCGGGACCGTGGAGACCGGGGTGCACGTCACCGATCTCGACGAGCTGGGCTCTCCCGACGTGACGCTGCTCTCGGTCTCCCCGCTGGGCGCCCTGTCGATCGCGGGCCGCCGGATGCCCGACCGCGTGGCCCGGGCCTACCGCCACTACCGCTACGGGCCGGCCGCCTTCAAGGTGGACTACGCGGTCGAGGGTCACGTCCCCTGGACCAACGAGCACGCCTGCTCCGCCGGCACCCTGCACCTGGGGGGCACGTTCGAGGAGATCGCCGACGCGGAAGCGCAGACCAACCGGGGCCGGATGCCACAGCGACCGTTCGTGCTGATGGGCCAGCAGTACCTCGCCGACCCCTCGCGCAGCGCCGGCTCGATCAACCCCGTCTACGCGTACGCCCATGTCCCCCATGGCTATCCGGGCGACGCGACCGAGGCGATCACCGCCCAGATCGAGCGGTTCGCCCCCGGGTTCCGCGACCGGGTGGTCGGGACGGCGGTGCGGTCCACGACCGACCTCGCCCGCTACAACCCCAACTACGTGGGCGGGGACATCGGGGTCGGCGCCAACGACGTGCCCCAGGTGGTCCTGCGCCCCCGCCTCGCCCTCGACCCCTACGCCACCGGCATACCGGGTGTGTATCTCTGCTCGTCGGCGACCCCGCCCGGTGCGGGTGTGCACGGGATGTGCGGCTTCAACGCTGCGGGCTCCGCCCTGCGTCATCTCGCCAGAGGTTAGCCGGCGGCCGGGGTTTCCCTGCTGTGGTCGTGGTCTGGCGTCGAGGTCGTGGTGTGCACACCACGACCTCAGCGCCAG
>NZ_JANXRJ010000175.1 GCF_025353065.1 Lapillicoccus sp. | reverse complement strand
GTGACGACCAGCCGCCGCACCTCGTCGGCCGACCCCCCCCGCAGGCACTGGGCGATCGCGCTGTGCTCGCTGTCGACCGGCACGAGCTGCCCCGGCGCGGCGGCCGCCTTCACGAGCGGGCCACCGATGATCAGCGACTCCTTGTTGGCGAGCGCCAGGGTGCTACCGGCCGCCAGCACGGCGAGGGTGGGCCGCAGTCCGATCGCGCCGGTGATGCCGTTGAGGACGACGTCGACGGGTCGCCCGGCGAGCTGGGTGCTGGCGTCGTCGCCGACCACCACCTCCGGCCGGTATGCCGTGTCGCCGACCTCGCGGCATACGGTCTCGAGGGCGGTGCGCACCTCCTGCTCCGTGCCGCGGGCGACCGCGACGACCGGGACCCGCAGCGCCACCGCCTGCCGGGCTAGCAGCTCGAGCTGACCGCCGCCGGCGCTGAGGCCGACGACGATGAACCGGTCGGGGTTGGCGTGGACGATCTCGAGGGCCTGGGTGCCGATCGACCCGGTCGAGCCGAGGAGGGTCACCGTCCGTGGAACGGGATGAGTCACCTGACCAGTGTCCCCCAGCGACGCCAGCCCGCGTTCGTCCCGTCCGACGGACGTCGTTCGTGGCCTCAGCGGCGCTCGCGGATCCGCCGGAACGAGTCGTAGTGGTCGGTCGTGAGGTAGAGCTCCCCGGCTGAGCCGGCGATGATCCGCCGGGCTCCCCGGGTGGCCGATCCCGATGTCACGACGGTGAACTCGCGGTAGTAGCTGCTGGACTCGCGAGGCAGGACGCCGTTGCTGTTGTGGTAGACGACGCCGTCGTTGCGGGGGTAGCGGTAGGGCCCACCCGTCCGGATCTCGGCGAGGGTCGCACCCTCCTGCGCGTCGAGGGACGACTCGTCGACCCAGCGCAGCCCGCTCGACGGGTCCACTGTCCCTGCCGCCCCCGCCGAGCTGGTCGTCCTCGACGAGGATGACCGGGAGGCGGCGTCCGTCGTCCCCGACCCACCGCGGGCGAGCAGGACCGCCACGACCACGACGAGCACCGCCGCGACGAGGGTCACCCAGGCGCGGGTCCGGGAGCTGAGGCGCACGCCGCGAGCCTAAGGGAGGCAGCGCGGGCCTCGATGACCTAGAGGGCGATCCCGACGTACTTCGTCTCGAGGTACTCCTCGATGCCCTCGGCGCCGCCCTCACGGCCGTAACCGCTGTGCTTGACGCCGCCGAAGGGCGCCGCCGGGTTGGAGACGATGCCCTGGTTGACGCCGACCATGCCGTATTCGAGGGCCTCGGAGACGCGGACCGCCCGGGACAGGTTCTCGGTGAACAGGTAGGCCACGAGGCCGAACTCGGTGTCGTTGGCCATGCTGATCGCCTCGGCATCGGTGCGGAAGGTCGTGATCGGGGCCACCGGTCCGAAGATCTCCTCCTTCTGCATCCGCGCGTTCTTCGGCACGTCGGCGAGCACGGTGGGCTGGAAGAAGTAGCCGGCGCCCTTCTGCGCCTCGCCTCCCGTGACGACCCGGGCGCCCTTGGCGAGCGCGTCGTCGAGGAGCTCGGTGACCTTGGCGACGGCCTTCGCGTCGATGAGGGGGCCGACGGTGACCCCCTTCTTCGTCCCCTTGCCCATCGTCATCGCCGCCATCCTCGCCGCGAACTTCTGCGAGAACTCGGCGGCCACCGACTCGTGGACGTAGAACCGGTTGGCCGCGGTGCAGGCCTCACCGATGTTGCGCATCTTCGCGAGCATGGCGCCGGTGACGGCCTTGTCGACGTCGGCGTCGCCGAAGACGAGGAAGGGAGCGTTGCCGCCGAGCTCCATCGAGAGCCGGAGCAGCTGCTCGGCCGACTGCTCGACCAGCATCTTGCCGATCGGGGTCGAGCCGGTGAAGGTCAGCTTGCGCAGGCGGGGGTCGCGGATGAGCGGCTCGCAGA
Organism: Lapillicoccus sp.; assembly: GCF_025353065.1. Lineage (GTDB taxonomy): Bacteria > Actinomycetota > Actinomycetes > Actinomycetales > Dermatophilaceae > Lapillicoccus. The sequence goes on along the minus strand of NZ_JANXRJ010000175.1, from coordinate 882 downwards.
TGTCCTGGGTGTGCGATGTCGTGATGACGTTGAGGACGCCCGCCGGGAGGCCTACCTCGGTCAGCAGCTCGGCGAGCAGGAGCATCGTCAGCGGGGTCTGGGTGGCCGGCTTGACGACCATCGTGCACCCGGCCGCGATCGCCGGCCCGATCTTGCGGGTGCCCATCGCGAGCGGGAAGTTCCAGGGGGTGATCATCAGCACCGGCCCGACCGGCTGCTTCATCGTCATCAGCCGGGTCGCGCCGTTGGGGGCGGTCGACCAGCGCCCGCTGATCCGGACGGCCTCCTCGGCGAACCACCGGAAGAACTCCGAGCCGTAGGCCACCTCGCCCCGCGACTCGGCGAGCGGCTTGCCCATCTCGAGCGTCATGCAGAGGGCGAACTCCTCGGTGCGCTCGGTGATCCGCTCGTAGGCCGCGCGGAGGATCTCGCTGCGGTCGCGCGGCGGCGTCGCGGCCCAGGAGGACTGGGCGGCCGCGGCGGCGTCCAAGGCGGCCCTGCCGTCGGCGACGGTGGCGTCGGCGACCTCGGTCAGGGTGCGCCCGGTGGCTGGGTCCTCGACGGCGATCGTCGTGCCGTCGGCCGAGTCGCGCCAGGCCCCTCCGATGAACAGGCCCTTGGGCACGGAGTCGATCAGGGACTTCTGGGTCAGGGCGGGCACGATTCCTCCTCGAGCGGCGACAGGGCGACTATCTGTTTTTTCCTTTTTTACCACTTTCAGCTCAGGATCATCTCTTCCGCTTTCCCGCCTTGCATCATTTCCATTGGCGTAAAAATCCTCAATAAAAGCAGCAAAAGTTTCCTTCCAGTCCTCAATCATCCTTATCAAAATTTTGATCTAGCTGCAATATAAGCTTCTCACGCTTTCCAAACTAGGCGTTA
>NZ_JANXRJ010000159.1 GCF_025353065.1 Lapillicoccus sp. | reverse complement strand
GCCAGCTCGGCCAGCTCGGCCAGCTCGGCCAGCTCGGCCAGCTCGGCCAGCTCGGCCAGCTCGGCCAGCTCGGCCAGCTCGGCCAGCTCGGCCAGCTCGGCCAGCTCGGCCAGCTCGGTGCCGGCGGCAACGTCTTCGCCTCCGACCGCGTCACCCTGCGACCCCGCGGGACCTGGCAGCCGCTCGAGTCTCTCCTCTGAGCGAGGGAGGAGGCGGTCAGGGGACGAGGACCACCCGGCCGCGGACGCCCGACTCCGCCAGCCGCGCGAAGGCCGCGTCGGCCTCATCGAAGGGGACGGTGCGGTCGAGACGCACCGGCAGCGCGCCGGCGACCGTCCGGGCGAGCAGGTCGGCGAGCCGAGCGCCGTCGGGCTGGACCCCGACGAGCAGCAGCTCGACACCCCGCTCGGCCGGCAACGGCCCGGTCACGCTGGCGAAGCGCCCGCCGTCGCGCACCGCCCCGAGGGCCGCCTCGCGCAGCGCCGCGGCGTCGAGCACGCCGTCGACGGTGACCCCGTCGAGGCTGGTGACCAGCTTGGCCCCGGCGCCCTCGACGAAGGCCCGGTCCGACTCGCGGGCTAGCCCCACGACCTCCCAGCCGCGGGCGACGGCGAGCGGCACGGCATACCCCCCGACCGCGCCGGCCGCACCGGTGACGAGGAGGGTGCCGTTCGGCTCACCGAGCAGGTCGAGCGCCTGGTGTGCCGTGAGGGTGTTGAGCGGCACGGTCGCCGCCTTGACGAGGCCGAGCCCCTCCGGGACGACGGCCACGTCGTCGGCCGGGACCACGAGCTCCTCGGCCAGGGCTCCCAGTGCCTTGTCGAAGCCGCCGGAGAGGGCAGCCACACGGGCGCCCAGGACAAGGTCCGGGTGGCTGGCGGCGACGCCGGCGCCGATGGCCGAGACCGTCCCGGCCGCATCCCAGCCGAGTCCGACCGGTCCCTGCTGCGTGATCATCGCGGCATAGGCGCCGCTGAGGACAGTCGCGTCGACCGGGTTGACCGTCGCGGCCTCGACGCGGAGGCGGATCTCGCCGGCGGCAGGCTCCGGGGTCGCGACCTCGACGACCTCGAGGTGGCCGGCGGTGCGGGTGATGAGGGCGCGCATGTGGTGCTCCTTGTCCGGAAGGTGTGGGGCGGCGCTCTTGGCAGCGCCCCGGGGATGCGCCTACCATGACCGGTAACGCTCTCTCATGGGAAGTAGGCACCTCAGAGTGCGTAACTACCCTGAAGGAGAACCATGCCGACCCTCACCGCCGACCGACGCCGCGACCAGGCGAAGGAGGAGTTCGACGCCTTCTTCGCCAGCTGCCCGAGCCGCAAGGTCCTCGACCGCCTGTCCGACAAGTGGGTGACCCTCGTCCTCGTGGCCCTGGGGGAGCACGACCTGCGCTACAGCGAGCTGGCCCGTCGGATCGCGGGCGTCAGCCCCAAGATGCTGACCCAGACGCTGCGCTCCCTCGAGCGCGACGGCCTGGTCACCCGCGCCGTGACGCCGACGGTGCCTGTCACCGTCGACTACGCGCTGACCGACCTCGGGCGCTCGCTGCTCGTCGTCGTCGGGAAGGTCAAGGACTGGGCCGAGGCCAATCTCCACCAGGTCGAAGCGGCCCGCGAGGACTATGACAACCGGGATGAGTGAGACGACGATGAGGGAGAGGACACCGACGTCACGCGTGGGCTTCGACGGCGACGTGCCGAAGTGCGCGAGGCTCGCAGCGAGGCGTCAGTAGTACCGGCGACGGCGGCCTCCGATGGGGACGAGGTCGGGTGTAGCGCGGTCTCCGGCGCGATCTAGCGGTTGTTCTCTCGGCGTGGGTGGTAGCGGACGTCCACCTCCTCGAAGCCCTTGGATCGTTGGGCTTTGGCTTGGCTCGTGTAGGCGCGACGGTCACCACTGGTGAGGTCGACGTCGTCGGTGAACGGGGTGAGCAGCGATCGCGGGTGGAGGCGGTCGATGCGGACGACGTTGGCCTCGACGCAGAGCACCACTGCGGTGGCGGTGATGTAGAGGAAGGCGAGGAGGCCCAGGACGAGGGCGAAGACGCCGTTGGTCGCCGAGGCGCCCTTGACGACGTGGCCCACGTAGACGACGCCGAACGTCTGCAGCAGCTGCCAGATGATCGCGGCCGTGACGGCGCCGGGGGCGACGTCGCGGGCCGACAGGTCGCGGGCAGCCGCGAAGCGGAAGGCGAAGATGAACGCGCCCGCGTTGATGGCCACCGAGGCGACGAGGACGAGCACCTTGAGGATCGGGCCGAGGGAGCCGGCGTTGCTCGCGCCCAGGGTGGACAGCGCCGTCGTCCCCACCACCGCAAGGCCGACGGTGACGAGCAGCACCACGCTGCGGCCGCGCGCCTTGAACGGGTTCGGGCGGCTGTTGCGCGGCACCGCCCACGCCGTGTTCATCGCGTACTGGGTGGCCTGGGCGACGCCGAGCCCGCCGTAGAGGGCGCCCAGGATGCCGATGACCAGACCCACCGGTCCGCCGCCGATCCGTTTCGGGTCACCCAGCTGGCTGCCGACCACAGGGAACTGCGACAGCGCCGAGTGCAGGATCTGGTCCTGCAGGTGCGGGTTGCCGGCCAGGACGAAGCCCAGCACGGTGGACATCAGCAGGAGCAGCGGGAAGAGGGAGACGAAGGCGTAGTACGTGATCAGGGCGGCCAGGTAGCCGCCGTTGTCGTCGAAGTACTTGTAGAGCACCCCGAGCGGATAGCCCGCGGCATGGTGGCGCCGCTGGAAGCCGTCGAGCCGGTCGGTCAGCGACACGTTCCTGGCCTTTCGATGGGTTGGGGCGGCCCCTGCCGGTGTGCAGAGGTCCTACCCTGCGGCGGATGGGGTAAAACCGCTGAGAACCTCCCTGCGTCCGGCCTAGACAGCGCTAGAGAGGGCGATCGACGCCACCGCACCCCGTGCCACGATGGGCCGATGAGCACCCCGGACGCCGCGACGTCGTCTCCCGTCGGCGGCTCGCGCCCGCTCGTCATCGCCCACCGCGGCAGCTCGTATGCCGTGGCGGAGCACACCCAGGGCGCCTACCGACGCGCCCTCGACGAGGGCGTCGACGGGCTCGAGTGCGACGTCCGGCTCACCGCGGACGGTGAGCTGGTCTGCCTCCACGACCGCACCCTCGAACGCACCGGGGGCGGCGACGGCATCGTTTCGACGATGACGCTCGCCGAGCTGCGGGCCGTGGACTGGGGGGCCTGGAAGCACCACGCCGCCGGCGAGCGGACGACTGGGGACGGCACGCTGATCACCCTGCGAGAGCTCGTGGAGCTCGCCCTCGGCGCCGCGCGACCCACGGGTCTGGCTATCGAGACCAAGCACCCGACCCGGTTCGGAGGCGCCGTCGAGCGGGAGGTGGCGACCCTGCTCAGCGACTACGACCTCACCGGGCCGCGCACGTCCGGTATGCCGTGGGTCAGGATGATGTCGTTCTCCCCGTTGGCGGTTCGCCGGATGACGAGCCTCCTGCCCGAGCTGCCGACCGTGCTCCTGCTCGGGGCGCCGATGCCGTTGCCCTACCGCGGTGGGGCCCTGCTCGCCGGTGCCGCGACCGCCGGCCTCGACGTCGCGATCCTCCGGGACCATCCTGAGGTCGTGGCGGCACAGCACGACAAGGGGCACGAGGTATTCGTCTGGACGGTGGACGACCCGGTCGACATCGAGCTCTGCCTCCGGTTGCGGGTGGATGCCATCATCAGCAACCGTCCGGAACTCGTCCTCGACCTCAGCGGCCGCAGCGGTTAGCCTGTGGGCGACGCACGACGTCGGGGAGTCGTCGGAAAGCTTGGGACGGGCATGGGCAGTGCACGGTGAGGCGGTGATTTTCGGGTGGTAGATCCTTCACGTTCGGCGGCTGCCGACGCGGTGGCGGCTGCCTCGGTGACGGCCATCTCGGCTGACCAGGGCGACCGGCCGCGCACCATCCGGGTGCCCTGGACGGCGCCGGCCGTGCCCAAGATCCGGCGTGCGGTCGTGGCCGACCTCGAGTCCCGTCACCTGCCCGTCGACCTCATCGGCGAGACCGAGATCGTGGTCTCGGAGCTCGTCGGCAACGCCATCCGCCATGCCCGCCCGTTGCCGGACGGCAGCATCCGGGTCCACTGGAAGGTGAAGTCCGGAGTGGTGGAGATCGAGGTGTCCGACGGAGGTGGTCCGTCCACGCCGCGGCCGGCCCCGCAAGCGCTGTGGTCCTCCAGCGGGCGTGGTCTGCGGATCGTCCGGAGCCTGGCCCACGAGTGGGGTGTCACCGATGAACGCGGTGGTCGGACCGTGTGGGCCTCGCTGGGTGGACCCTCGCGTCGCCGCTCCCGCTGACGACGCTGCTTCGCTGACGACGCCGCTTCGCTGACGACGCTGACCGCGCCGAGCGGGGCGGGGCGGGCGCGGCAACTAGGGTTGCTGTCCATGGGAAAGGCCAGCAAGCGTCGCACCGTCCGTCCGTCCGACACCCGGGATGCCCCGGCACCGTTCGTGTCACGACCCTTCGAGGGTCTCCCGTCGGAGACCGAGTGGGTCGCGATGCGGGAGCTCCTGCCGGCGGCCACCGCCCCGATCGCCTTCACCGCCGGCCGGGCGCCCGAGGGCGCACCGACGACGGCCACCGTCGCCACCGTGCTGCCCCTGGCGTGGCCGGGTCTGCACCGCACCGGCGGCGGCGTCTTCGTCGCGACCCAGTCGGGCGCCTCGAGCGGCGACGCGAGCCGCGACCTCGCCGCGGCCCTGCTCCTGGCCTCCGCCGCGGACGAGGGCGTGCCGATCGCGACGGTGCCCACCCCCACGGCCGAGTCCCCCCGGCTCCAGGACCTGCTCGACCTCGACCTCGCCTTCGACGTGACCGTCCACGACGGGTTCCAGTTCTGGGTGGGTGACGCCGAACTCGACACCGAGGGGCAGGAGTCGCTCGAGCGGGCCAACGAGTCGGTCGTCCCGACCGTCCGGGTCGAGGGGGTCACCTCCGCCTACTGGTGCGTCATCAACGGTCGCAGCTATGTCCGCTGGGTCCTCCCGCACGACGAGGACACCGCCACCGACGCGCTCTCCCGGGTCATGGCGTCCGACGACTCGGCCCTCGTCGAGGGCTCGCGGCTCCTCGGTGCGTTCCGCACCAGCGGTCTGATCATCCCGGTGTGGGAGGTGGGAGACGACCGCGAGCCGACCGACTTCGGCGACGCCGTCGCGGAGATGGGCCGTCGTCTCGACGCCGCCCTCGCGAGCACCGACCCCCTCGACTCCGCCGAGCGGCGTGCCAGGGCGGGGCTCCTCAACCGCCAGGTGACCCTGCGCTGAACCGGCGCTGACCCGATGCCCCCGTCCTCCGGTCCGTCCGGCACGTCACCCCAGCCCGGGGAGACCGAGCCCACCGGGTATGCCGCGGATGCCGCGGATGCCGCGGATGCGGCGCCGCCCCGGGCCTCGCGCCCCGTCGTGGCGGTCATCCCGGCGAAGGACGAGGCGGACCGCATCGGCGCCACGATCGATGCGGTCCGCGGCCTGGCCGTCGTGTCCCGGGTCGTCGTCGTCGACGACGGGAGCACCGACTCGACCTCGGAGCGAGCGGCCGACCACGGCGCCACCGTCGTGCGCCACGAGGTGAACCGCGGCAAGGCAGCGGCGATGGCCACCGGGGCGGACGCCGCGGTCGACCTGGTGGGGCGGGGCCGCGACCACCTCCTGCTCTTCGTCGACGCCGACCTGGAGGCGTCCGCCGCGGCCCTCGTCGCTCTCGTCGGTCCCGTCGAGTCCGGTGAGGCCGACATGACGATCGCGGTCCTGCCGCCGCAGCGCCGAGCCGGAGGCGGTCACGGCTTCGTCGTCCGGCTCGCCCGCGGGGGGATCGAACGGCTCACGGGCTGGGTCCCCACCCAGCCGCTCTCGGGGATGCGCTGCCTCAGCCGCGCGGCATACGTCGCAGGGCAGCCGTTGGCCCCGGGCTGGGGGGTGGAGGTGGGGCTCACCGTCGACGTGCTGCGGGCCGGGCTGCGCATCGTCGAGGTGCCGTGCGACCTGCACCACCGGGTCACTGGGTCGGACTGGCGGGGGCAGGTGCACCGGGCCGCGCAGTACCGCGACGTCGCGCGGGCCCTGGTGCGGCGCGGCAGGTAGTGGCGCTCGACGTCCCGCGCCGACGACGACTGCAGGGTCGGTCGAGCACGGCTAGCCGTGCCGGCGCTCCGCCCGCGTCAGAGCGCGGCCGTCACGGGAGCGCAGCTCGCCGACGCGCAGGGTGGCCGAGATGACGAGGGGGAACGCCAGGGCCCACGCGACCGGCGGGATGGCCACCCCGGTGTCGTTGAGGAACAGCCCGACCACGAGGGTCAGGGTCAGCGCCGCGAGTCCCTGGCGCAGGCAGTCGACGTCGGTGAACAACGGCCGCAGCGGGCGGGCCAGGCGCGAGTCCGGTCGGAGGCAGACCCAGGCCGTGAGGAGGAGGACCAGCGGCACCAGGTAGGCGAACAGCGTTGTCTGCGTGAGGGTGTCGAGGTTCTGCACGAGCTTGCGGGTGACGATGTCACGGCCGTTCCCGTCGATCACGGTCTGCACGAAGCTCCCCAGGTGGGAGCGTGAAGCGGGTGGCCGCAGCCAGTCGGCAAGGGCGATGACGAGGACCGCGCCGACCGTCGCGCCGATGAGCACGAGGGCGCGGCGCCAGGTGACGCGCACCCCGAGGACGGCGAGGACGAGCAGGGCGATCCCGGGGATGAGCGCGGGCGGCCCACCGGCGTCGGCTCCCCAGATCGGGGCGGCGTCGATGAGGACGGCGAGCAGTCCGATCAGGCTGACCGCGGCGGCGGCGGCTCGTGGGCCTGCCGATGACCGCAGCCGGCCGGCGACCGCGATCGCGGCGAGGAAGGTGGCGGCCGTGAAGAGCGCGAAGCTGACGTTGCCGAAGCCGTAGAACCGGCCTCCGACAATGGGATTGAGGCCGAGCAGGGACGAGAGCTGGAGCCGGGAACCGGTGACGATGTCGGCCGCGAGCACGAGGAACGTCATCACGGCGATCGCCGCCGCGGGACCGAGGGTCGCTCGGCGCCACGGCCCGCGCAGGGCGATGGCGCCCATCACGCCGGCCCAGACGACGACGAGGGCGACGAGGGCCAGGGGCGGCCGGCCGGACCGCCACCACGGCACGAGGTTGGCGAGGAAGGTCGCCGCGGGGACGGCGGACGCCACGACCAGCCCGTCGCGCACCCCGCTCCGGGCCGACCGGCGGTGCTGGTCGGTCCCGAGACCGCGCCACCCCATCAGGCCCAGACCGGCGAGGGCCAGGACCATGAGCAGGCCCCAGCCGACGAAGAAGGGCTCGACGACGGGTTGCACGGCGCGTGAGGACAGGTCGAGGTCCACGAGATCGGCCTGCCGGCGTCCGGCCAGGGCGACGGAGCTGTTCGCGGCCGGCGCCCGGCGCAGCGGAGACCCGCCGATGGTGGTCGGGACGGTCCCGCCGGCATGGCGCACGATCGTGGCCGTGACGTCCTCCAGCTGAACGAGGCCGGACTGCCGAGTCGAGGGCGAGTAGAGGGCGCCGGGTCCGAACCGAGGCCCGGCGGCGACGACGAGACGCAGGCCGGCCGCCCCACCGTCGTCGGAGAGGCCGGCCACCAGCAGGTCCGCTCCGGACGGCGCGGCGGCGACCACCTGCGCCACCCGGGCGTCGACCGCTGCGACCTGCGCCGCGCGAAAGGACCCCGCGGACCCGGTCGGATCGGCAGATCCGATGGACCCGACGTCGACGAACGTCGTCCGGCAGGTGGCGAGGCCCGTCGTCAGCGTGGCCCCGTCGAACGCCTGGTGGTGCGCCACCGAGCCGGTGCGCGGCATCGCCGCGGCAAGGGCGGCCCCGGGCCCGATCGCCGAGATGCACTGTCCCTGAGCGTCCAGGGTGGCGGCGAGGGTGCCGGGCACCGCGTCGTAGGCGCGGTCGGCCGCGGCCTGCTCGATGGCTGCCCAGCCCTGGACGGACCCGCCGGCCACCGCGGGCAGCGGGCCGCAGGAGTCGGTGCCCGTAGGCGCCCCTGCTCCCGGCCGGCCCGCGTCCGGCAGGCCGGCCCGCCCACCCGCCGACAGGGTGAGCCAGCCGTCGACGGGGCACGTGGTGGCGTGGACGCTCGTGACGTTGAGCGCGGCCGAGGACCCGTCGCGCAAGAGAGCCCAGAGGGCGGGTGTCCTGCTCGGGTCGAGGTCGCCAGGCCCGAGGCCGCCGGCGCCGACGACGACGAGGGAGTCGGCGCCAGCGGCTCCGCTGGGGACCGCTTCGGGGGTGTTGCGGCTCGAGAGCAGCGCACTGCCGAGCAGAGCGGCGAGCACGACGAGGCAGCCGGCGACCAGGGCATGGTTGGTCTGCCGCCGCATCACCCGGTCAGCGTAGGTGGGCGCGGCGGGGACGACGAACCCTCGCCTCGTCGGAGCGGGTCCACGCCGCGCGCCCAGCCCCGTGCGCACCCTCCCCGGCGTACCCTTCCCCGGTGGACCTCACCCCGACCCAGCTCGGCGGGCTGGCGGTGACCGGGCTCGTCCTGGCGATCGTGGCCCTGGCGCTCGCGACGTGGTCCCAGCTGCGGCTGAGGACGCTGCGCCGCAGCTACCGGGTGCTGTGGGCCGGGGGCGAGAGGGACGTCGCGACCCTTGTGGGCGACCAGCACCGCCGGCTCGACCGCCTCGAGGGGGAGGTCGCTGTGGGGCGGGTCGAGGTCGCCGCGGTGCGCGGGGACGTCGCGCGGTCGTTGCGTCACGTCGCCGTGGTCCGCTACGACGCCTTCGGGGACATGGGCGGTCGACTGAGCTTCTCCTGCGCCGTCATCGATGACGAGGGCGACGGCCTCGTCCTGTCCGCGATCCACGCCCGGGGCGAGTCCCGGACCTACGCCAAGGGCATCGTCGGCGGGACGAGCACGGTGACCCTCTCCCCGGAGGAGCAGCAGGCGCTCTCGTCGGCCCGTGCCGACGAGGGTCGGGGCGCCGGCTCCGACCGTGGCTGAGCGGCGGCATACCGGGTGTGCGGTGGTTGCGGGCGAGGCCGAGGCCCGTTCCTGACGATTCGATGGCACTTACTTGCCACTTGTCCGATTTACCAAACAATAAATAGATATGCCGTGTGAGTTGGTTTACAGTGGGTTCTGGGTAGAGGGACTGAGCGCAAGGTCAGCCACCCCCACCCTTCTCGGTCGAAGTGCGGAAGCGGGCGAACCCCCACTTGCCCGTCGGCCCCGCGACCGAGACGCAAAGGCGGCCCAACCCCCACGGGCCGCCTTTGCCATGACCTGTCGGTGTCCGGGTCGCCGTCCGGGTCAGCTCTTCTGGGCCACCCGGACGACGAGCGCGAGGTGCTCGACCCGGGCGCTGATCCCCCGAGCGGGGCCGATGGTGTCGCCGTCGACCTGCACCTCCTGGGACCGTTCGGCGCGGACGGAGACCTCGGCGGCGGTGTGGTGGTCGACGAGGGCGTGGCCCCGCCGGCTGCGGGTGATGATCTTGCCGGCGACGGCGGTCCAGCCGATCGGCCCGCGGGGCGAGATGGTGACGATGTCGAGCAGGCCGTCGTCGACCCGGGCGTCGGGCATGAGGGTGAGGCCCCCGAGGAGGCGCCCGCAGTTGCCGATCACGACGCTGCGGGTGCGCCGCGAGAAGCTCGGGTCGGGGCCGAATTTCAGCGTCACCTTGAAGGTGCGGCCGATGAGGTTCCCCAGGCCGGACACGACGTAGGCCGCCGGGCCGACCTGGGCCTTGAGCCGCTCCGGTGCTCCCGCCATGATCTCGGCGTCGAAACCCATCCCCGCCATGACCAGGAACAGGTGCTCTTCCGGCGCTGACGGAGTCGCGGGCGAGCCGGAGCGGTCCACGGTGAGGCGGCCGACGTCGATCCGCTGGTTCTGGCCGGTCAGGGCGACTACGAGCGCGCGGGTGATGGAGTCGACGGGAAGGTCGAGGTTGCGGGCCAGCAGGTTGCCGGTGCCGCCGGGGAGCAGCCCCATCGGCGTCTCGGTGCCGACGAGGCCCGCGGCGACCGAGCGGACCGTGCCGTCGCCCCCCAGGGCGCAGACGAGGACGGCTCCCTCGGTCACCGCCTGGCGGGCCTGACCCGTGCCGGGGTCGGCCGCCGTCGTCTCAAGCCAGATCGGCTCGTCGAAGCCCTCGGCGAGGCACACGGTGCCGATCCGCCACCGGACGTCTGTCAGGTCGGCGAACTTCGTGGGGTTGACGATGACCGCCGCCCGCTTGAGCGGGACCGCGGTCTCGGCGTCGGGCGGCCGGAACTCGTTGCGGTGGGGGCGGCGCCGACGACCCGTGTCGAGGCTGGTGGTCGTGGCCCGGCGTCGTCGGACGACGACGACCGTGACGACGAGGGCGAGGACGACGATCCCCGCCACCGCCCACAGCCAGAGGGTGTCGCTCACGGTGTGACGCTATCGGAGCGTGGGGCCCCGGCCACCCCGGTGGCCGTTAGCCTTGCCCGCCATGAGCCCCGACGCAGGATCTCGGTCGCCGGAGACGCCGGAGCGGTCAGAGCCGCCGGTACCTCCGGAGCCGGACGACAAAGACTGGACCCTCGAGCGCGTATGCCGCGAGTGCGGCTTCGACACCGGCGGCGTCGGGCGCTCGGCGGTGCCGGCGCTCGTCCGGGACGCGATGTCGCGGTTCTCCGACGCGCTCGAGCGTCCGGACGCCACCCGTCGTCCGTCGGCGAGGACGTGGTCGGTCCTGGAGTACTCGTGCCACGTGCGCGACGTCTGCGCGATCTTCACCGAGCGGGTCGAGCTGATGCGGTCGCAGGACGAGCCGCGGTTCGCCGACTGGGACCAGGACGCGACCGCCCTCGAGGGGCGCTACTGGTCACAGGATCCGCACGACGTGTCGGGCGAGGTCGCCGCCGCTGCCGAGGTCGCTGCGACCGCGTTCGGCCGGGTCGGTGCCGACGAATGGCCCCGGCGCGGGTTCCGCAGCAACGGCTCGGAGTTCACCATCGACTCGTTGGCCCGCTACTTCCTGCACGACCTCCATCACCACGTGTGGGACATCGGCGGCTGACGGTGCTGCGTCGGCGATAACGGGTAGGTACCTCCTGACCCACCGCCGACCGGACGGATGATCCTGATGAGTGCCTCCCCTGTGACCAGCGTGAACGTCGGCCCCCGCAAGGTGGCCCGGCGAGTGACGGTCGACGCCCCCGCCGCCGACCTCTTCACGCTCGTGGCCGACCCGCACCGCCATCCCGAGCTCGACGGGTCGGGCACGCTCCGCGACATCCCGGTCCAGGGACCGACCCGGCTCAGCAGGGGCGCGACCTTCACGGTGGGGATGACGCAGCTCGGCCTGCCCTACAAGATCCGCTCGACCGTCGTCGACTTCGAGGACGGCCGAGTGGTCCAGTGGCAGCACCCGCTCGGCCACAGCTGGCGGTGGGAGCTGGCCGAGACCGGTCCGTCCACGACCGAGGTCACCGAGACCTTCGACTACTCCACGGCGAAGGCGCCCAAGCTGCTCGAGGTCCTCGGTGTGCCCGCCAGGAACGCCGCGGGGATCGAGGCGACCCTCGAGGGTCTCGCCGCTCGCTACGCCTGACCCGCTTCGGGTCGTACTCCGCGTGAGGGGTTGACGTGTGACCAAACAGTCACCTAAGTTGGGGTGATGACGAGGAGCCAGCAGGACGAGGACGCCGTGTTCCGCGCCCTCGCCGACCCCACGCGCCGACGGGTCCTCGACCTGCTCTTCGAGCGGGACGGACGCACCCTCGGCGAGCTGGAGAGCGAGTTCGAGATGAGCCGCTTCGGGGTGATGAAGCACGTCCGCGTCCTCGTCGAGGCCGACCTCGTCGTCACGCGGAAGGACGGCCGCTCGACGCGCCACTTCCTCAACCCCGTGCCGATCCAGCTGGTCGCCGACCGCTGGATCGACAAGTACACCACCGGCCGGGTCACCGCCCTCGCCGACCTCAAGCACGCCCTCGAAGAACGGAGCCGGAACCCCTGACCGCCCAGGCCCACCCGACGCACGACGAGACGACGGGGGAGATCCCGCAGGAGGACACCATCGGTCGCACTCCTCAGATCTTCCGGATCGTCATCCGCGCCACGCCGCAGCAGATCTGGGACGCGATCACACTGCCGGAGTTCACTTCTCGCTACTTCCACGGCGCCGCGATCTCCAGCACCGCCGACCACTACTCCTCCCTCGGGCCTGACGGCTCGACCTGGGGAGACAGCGCGGTGCTGGAGTTCGACCCACCCCGTCGCCTGGTCCACGGCTGGCGCTCGCTCTACGACCCCGAGCTGGCGGCCGAGCCCGAGAGCCGCGTCACCTGGGAGATCGAGCCGGCTGACGACGGCACCTGCGCGCTCACCGTCGTCCACGACCACCTGGGCGGAGCGCCGCGCACGGCGTCGAGCATCTCGGGGTTCGGCTGGGCCGGCGTCATCTCCGGCCTGAAGACCCTGGTCGAGACGGGGCGCCCGATGCGCGGCTGACGCGGATGCGCGGCTGACGCGGATGCGCGGATGCGCGGGTCTCCGTCGCGCGGGGGAGGCCCCTGTCCCACCGGTGTGCCTACGCTGGGCGGCGTGAGTGTCGGAGAGATGAGGATCAGGGCGGCCGGACGTGCCGTGAGCGCTGCGCGCCCGGGCGCGACGTGGCGGTCCCGGTCGCGAGACTTCTTCGCGATCGACGACGACTTCGTCCGTCCGGCCGGCGCCGGGGCCGGCCGCAGGGACATCGTCCTCACCCTCGTCGTGCTTGCCGCTTCGGCACTGGGGCTCGAGCTGGCCCGCAGCGCCGCGATCCTCGGTGAGCACGCGGTCTGGGCCGAGTACCTCGGAACCACCGCGATGGCCGCCCCGCTCCTGGTCCGCCGGCACTACCCGGTGTTCGTCGCCATCGGCTCGAGCCTGGCCTTCTTCGTCGTCGGGTTGACCATGCCCGACGTCGCGGTGCAGCTGTCGGTCCAGGCGATCTACTTCTTCAGCCTCTTCAGCTCGATGGCCTGGGCCCGCGACCGCAAGGTGGTCCTCGGCACGATGGGCGGTGTGCTGCTGCTGATGTTCGGATGGCTGGCCGTGCAGTACTCCGTGGGCAACGCGATCGACACCATCGAGGCATCGGCCGGCAAGGTAGGCACGACCGGGCTCTTTGGGCACGTTGCCGCCACCGTGACCTACTCCCTCCTCGTCAACGCCCTCTACTTCGGCGGCGCCGTCCTCGGTGGCCAGGCGGCGTGGCGGGCAGCGCGGGAGCGCGCGCGGCTCGCCGAGCAGACCCAGACCGTGAGGGCCCAGGCCGGCACCCTTCGGCAGCACGCCGTCGTCCAGGAGCGCCTGCGCATCGCCCGCGAGCTGCACGATGTCGTCGCGCACCACGTCTCCGTCATGGGCGTCCAGGCGGCAGCTGCGAGAAGGGTGCTCGACCGCGACCCTGCGGCTGCGTCGACGGCTCTCGGGTCGGTGGAGTCGTCGGCGCGCGAGGCCGTCACCGAGATGAGGGCGTTGCTCGGCACCCTTCGGCAGGGCGAGCCCGACGACACCGCCCGCTGGGGGACCGCGGGGGCGGCCTCGCTCGACGGCGTCACGTCGCCCGACGGAGCGTCGCACCGCTCCCCCGAGCCGGGGGTGACCGCGATCCCGGGTCTGATCGAGCAGCTGGCCGACCCCTCGTTCACCGTGAGCTACACCGTCGTCGAGAGCGAGCCCGGGGCGCTCTCGAGGGTCAGCCCGGCTGCGGGGCTCACGCTCTACCGGACCATCCAGGAGGCCGTGAGCAACGTGCGCCGGCACTCGACGGCGTCCGGAGCGGGGGTCGTGCTGCGCGTCGACACCCGCGCCGAGCAGGGGGAGGGCGGTGCGGCCGGCCGGGCCGGCGGCTTCGCCGAGGTCGAGGTGCTCGACGACGGTCGCCCACGCACGGGGTCGTCCGGCTCGGGACTCGGCCTGCTGGGCATGCGCGAGCGGGTCGCCTCCCTCGCCGGCACGCTCGAGATCGGGCCCCGGGTCACCGGAGGCTTCCGGGTGCGGATCCGGCTGCCGCTCGTCGGGCCGGCTCCCGACGACAGGGACGGCGACGATCGTGGCTGAGTCCACGCCGCCGCTGCGGATCGTCGTCGTCGACGACCAGGCCCTCGTCCGTTCGGGATTCGCGATGATCCTGTCCGTCGAGCCCGACCTCGAGGTCGTCGGCGAGGCCAGCGACGGGCGTACGGCGATCGAGGTCGTGGAGCGGCTGCGGCCCGACCTCGTCCTCATGGACGTCCAGATGCCGGTGATGGACGGCATCGAGGCCACCCGCGAGATCGTCGCGCGCGACCTCGCGAAGGTCGTCATCCTCACGACCTTCGACCACGACGACTACCTCGTCGACGCCCTGCGCGCCGGGGCCAGCGGGTTCCTCCTCAAGAACGCCGAGCCCGAGCGCCTCGTCGACGCCGTCCGCGTCGTCGGCCGCGGCCACGCCCTCCTCGCGCCGGAGGTCACCCGCCGGGTCATCGAGCAGATGACGAGGAGCCAGCCGACACCCCCCACCGGGTATGCC
>NZ_JANXRJ010000148.1 GCF_025353065.1 Lapillicoccus sp. | reverse complement strand
GGCCTCAGCGCCGCGTCGGCTGTCGGCGCCTACTACCCCGCACCCGCCCGACGCCTGCTCGGCACCGCCACGTCGGGGTATGCCGCCGTCCCCGGCGTCGTCGCCAGGGTCGTGGTCGCGGGAGTGCCCGGAGTGCCCCCGTCCGGCCTGTCGGCCGCCGTGGTCAACCTCACCGCCACCGCGGGCCCCGGTGCGGTCGCGATCACCGCCTTCCCGGGTGCCGGACCCCTGACGGGGGCACCCCTGGGGGGGCCCGACGGGCCGATGGTCTCCGGCTCGGTCCCGAGCGTCCCGAGCGTTCCCATCGTGCCGAGCGCGGCGAGCGCGGCGACCTCGCTGAACGCCCCGAACCTCCTGAGCCGGCCCGCCGTCCCCGGCCTCTCCGTGACCGCGCCCGCCGGCGGCAGCCGCACCACCCTGGTGACCGTCCCGCTCGACCCGGCCGGGGGCTTCGACCTCGCCACGGCCGGTGGCGCCGCCCGGGTCACCATCGACCTCGTGGGGGTCTATGCCGCGGACGACACCGTCGTCGCGCGCCTCGGCGCCCCGGGCGGCTATCAGCCCCTCGACCCCGTGCGACTCCTCGGCCGCAGCGACACGGCGGCCGCCGGCCCCACGTCGACGGGGACATCGGCGACCGGGCTGCCGAGCAGCGCGCCGACGATCGACCCCTCCCTGCTGGTGCCCGTCCCGGCGGGCACGACCATCCGCCTCGGCGTCGACCTCGGATCGAGCACCCCGCACGTTACTGCGCTCGCGGTGCGGGCGAGCGTCCTGACGGCGACGGTCGCGGGCACCGTCGACGTGACGGGCGGTGCCCGACCGACGGCCGTCCCGCCCACGGGCGACGCCGACAGCGACGCCGATCTCCCCACGCCGTCGACCACGCCGAGCCCGCTCACCCGGCCCTACGCCACCCCGACGCTGACCCTCGCCCCGGGCTCCGCCGCGTCCAACCTCGCCTTCGTCCCCGCCGTCCTCGGAAGCGACGGTCTGCTCGCCCTCGAGATCCGCAACGCCTCGGCCGGACCCGCCGACATCCGGGTCGACCTCATCGGCTTCTACGACGACGGCCAGCTGGGACCCAACCTCCGGTTCCGCTCGCTGGTCCCCACCCGGGTCGTCGACACCTCGACGGGAGTCGGGATGCACGCTCTCGGCGTGGGTGGGCAGGGCACGCTCAGCCCGCCCGCGGCCGTCGCGGGAGACAACACCTTCGGCCTCGTCGGCACGCTGACCGTCCGCACCACGGGGCTCGGGGCAGACCTCGCCCTGTGGCCCGGCTCGGGAGCCCGACCCGTCAACGGCTCCCTCCCGGTCACGGCCGGCTCCGTGGTCGCCGGCCCGGTCCAGTCCGAGCTCGGCACGGACGGCCGGCTCGAGCTGGCGAGCAGCTCGGGTCCGGCCGACCTGACGCTCGACGTCGTCGGCTCGTTCGAGTCCTACCCCGCCGTGACCGACCCGACCATGCGCGGGTGGGTCCACGCGGTCCCGAGCTGGCAGGTCCGCGCGGTCCGCTACTGAGGTGGTCGAGGCGGAGCGGTTCCCGACCGGGCTCAGCCGATGCCGAGCCGGCCAAGAGTGAGCGGAGTGCGCTCAGGGCGAACACCGCCGGTTTGGGGATTCCCCGGTCGGGGCCGGACGTTAGGGTCACTGACAGGACGCTCGGTGGAGCACGCACGACGCCGAGCACCACGACGCAAGCGATGGAGACCAAGGTGGCACACAGCAGTGAGATCGTCGCCGCCGGCGAAGGAATGTCCGGCGGCCTGGACGACCACATCTACAACCGTCTGCTCAAGGAGCGGATCATCTTCCTGGGGTCGGAGGTGCGCGACGACAACGCCAACGCGATCTGCACGCAGATGCTCCTCCTCGCTGCGGAAGACCCCGAGAAGGACATCTGGCTCTACATCAACAGCCCGGGTGGGTCGGTGACCGCCGGGATGGCGATCTTCGACACGATGCAGTGGGTCCCCAACGACGTCGCCACCGTGGCGATGGGCATGGCGGCCTCGATGGGGCAGTTCCTCCTCAGCGCCGGCACCCCCGGCAAGCGGTATGCCACGCCCCACGCTCGCGTGATGATGCATCAGCCCTCGGGCGGCATCGGCGGCACGGCGAGCGACATCAAGATCCAGGCCGAGCAGATGCTGCACATCAAGAAGCAGATGGCCGAGCTCATCGCCGAGCACACCGGGCAGGAGCTCGCGCAGATCGAGCGCGACTCCGACCGCGATCGTTGGTTCACCGCCTCGGAGGCCAAGGACTACGGCTTCGTCGACGCCGTGTTCAGCCGCGCCGAGCAGGCCGAGAGCCGGTTGGGCGCGAAGGACAGCCCGATCACGGGCGACGCCACGACCGGCAAGAAGTGACGTCTGACATGCCAGCAACGGGAGACAACATGAGCAACCCCTACCTGCACGGCGGCGGTGGCCTGCACGTGCCGCAGCCGTCCGGCCGCTACATCCTGCCCCAGTTCGAGGAGCGGACCTCCTACGGCATGAAGCGGCTCGACCCTTACACCAAGATGTTCGAGGACCGCATCATCTTCCTCGGCGTCCAGGTCGACGACGCCTCGGCGGACGACATCATCGCGCAGCTGATCGTCCTGGAGTCCCAGGACCCCGACCGCGACATCCTGATGTACATCAACAGCCCGGGTGGCGCGTTCACCGCCATGACGGCGATCTACGACACGATGCAATACATCCGGCCCGACATCCAGACCTTCGTGGTCGGCCAGGCTGCCTCGGCGG
Organism: Lapillicoccus sp.; assembly: GCF_025353065.1. GTDB lineage: Bacteria > Actinomycetota > Actinomycetes > Actinomycetales > Dermatophilaceae > Lapillicoccus. The sequence goes on along the minus strand of NZ_JANXRJ010000148.1, from coordinate 347 downwards.
CCGCGGTGCTGATGGCGGCCGGCGCGAAGGGCAAGCGTTTCGCGCTGCCCAACGCGCGGATCCTCATCCACCAGCCCGCCCTCGGCGGCGGTGACTACGGCCAGGCGTCCGACATCGAGATCCAGGCCAACGAGGTCCTGCGGATGCGCACCTGGCTCGAGGACACGCTGGCCGGCCACACCGGTCGGACCTCCGAGCAGATCAACGAGGACATCGAGCGCGACAAGATCATGTCCGCCGCCGAGGCCAAGGAGTACGGCCTCATCGACGAGGTCCTGCTCTCCCGCAAGGGCTCGCTGCAGACCTGACCCCGAGGGGTATGCGGACGGGCCGGCACCCCCTGTGGG
>NZ_JANXRJ010000139.1 GCF_025353065.1 Lapillicoccus sp. | reverse complement strand
CCTCCCGGGCGCGTCCGTGTGCCGCGACCGGATGCCCGCGACACCGACGTGAACGAGAGGCCCCCAGGACCGTGGCTGCCCCCCAGAACTACCTCGCCGTCATCAAGGTGGTCGGCATCGGCGGCGGTGGCGTCAACGCCGTGAACCGGATGATCGAGGTGGGCCTGAAGGGTGTCGAGTTCATCGCCATCAACACCGACGCCCAGGCGCTGCTGATGAGTGATGCCGACGTCAAGCTCGACGTCGGCCGCGAGCTCACCCGCGGGCTCGGCGCGGGCGCCGACCCCGAGGTCGGCAAGCGTGCGGCGGAGGACCACACCGAGGAGATCGAGGAGGTCCTCAAGGGGGCCGACATGGTCTTCGTCACCGCGGGCGAGGGCGGCGGCACCGGCACCGGAGGCGCTCCGGTCGTCGCGAAGATCGCGCGGGGTCTCGGGGCCCTGACCATCGGCGTCGTGACCCGGCCGTTCACGTTCGAGGGACGTCGCCGCGCCAACCAGGCCGAGACCGGCATCGCGCAGCTGCGCGAAGAGGTCGACACCCTCATCGTCATCCCCAACGATCGGCTGCTGTCGATCAGCGACCGCAACGTCTCGATGATGGACGCCTTCCGTTCGGCCGACCAGGTGCTGTTGTCCGGCGTCCAGGGCATTACCGACCTCATCACCACCCCGGGGTTGATCAATCTCGACTTCGCCGACGTCAAGTCCGTCATGCAGGGCGCCGGCTCGGCGCTGATGGGGATCGGCTCGGCCCGCGGCGACGACCGTGCGGTGCAGGCGGCCGAGCTCGCCATCTCCTCCCCCCTGCTCGAGGCGAGCATCGACGGCGCCCACGGGGTGCTCCTCTCGATCTCGGGTGGCTCCGACCTCGGCCTGTTCGAGATCAACGAGGCCGCCCGACTCGTCCAGGAGGCCGCCCACCCGGAGGCCAACATCATCTTCGGCGCGGTCATCGACGACGCCCTCGGCGACGAGGTCCGCGTCACCGTCATCGCAGCGGGTTTCGACGGCGGCGGCCCGGTCAAGCGCAACGAGGGTGCCCTCGGCACGATCCAGAGCGGGGGCCGGCCCGCGACCGCTGCCCCGGCCGCAGCCCCGTCCCCAGCGCCACGGCACGAGTCGGCCACCCCGTCCGGCGGGGCGTCCACGTCGCCGACGTTCACGCCGAGCGTCCCCGCGCCGAGCCCGGCCCCTGCGAGCCCGGCCAGCCAGCCCAGCCCGTCGGTCCAGCCGACCCAGACGCCACCTCGATCGGTGACGTTCGATGACGGCGACGACCTCGACGTGCCGGACTTCCTCAAGTAGGTCGGGACACCGGACAGCGGCCGGAGCCCGTGAGGACCTGTCCTCCCGGGCTCTGTCGTGTCCGCATCGCAGCGGGACCCCGCCGTGGTGCCCCCTGACCGGCAGCTCGCGTGACGGCCCGGCCGAGGTGGCCGGTCGGATGTCGTACCTTCGGTACGTGATCACCTCGAGGACCGCCGAGCCGACCACCGCCTCTCCGACCACCGCTCCCGTCTTCCACTGGATCGACGAGCGTCTCCCCGTCGTGGACGGTGCTCACGGGGTGCTCCGGGCCTTCACCACCCGCGAGGGTGGCGTGAGCGAATACGCTTGGGAGGGAATGAATCTCGGCGGGAGCGCCGGTGACCGTCCGGAGCACGTGCGGCGCAACCGGGCGTCGGTGGCGGCCGCCCTGGGTGTCGAGGACGACCACCTCCTGTTCATGGACCAGTGCCACGGCAGCAGCGTCGTCGCCGTCGACGGACCGTGGGTGGGTGCCGCCCCGCCGGCGGACGGGATCGTCACCCGCCGGAGCGACCTCGCCCTGGCGGTGCTGGTCGCCGACTGCGTGCCGGTCCTCCTCGCGGACACGGCCGCCGGCGTCGTCGGCGCCGTGCACGCCGGTCGGCCGGGGATGATGAACGGCATTGTCGCAGAAGCGGTTTCGGCGATGCGAGACCTCGGCGCCCAGCAGATCAGTGCGGCCGTCGGCCCATCCGTGTGCGGCCGCTGCTTCGAGGTCCCCGCAGAGATGCGGGCCGCGGCAGCCGCCGTCAGTCCCGTGTCGGCGACCGTGTCGTGGACCGGGACCCCGGCCATCGACGTCGCGGCGGGCGTCGTCGACCAGCTCACGGACGCCGGGGTCGAGGTCACCTGGGTGGCCGGGTGCGCCCGAGAGGACCCGCGGCTCTACTCCTACCGGCGGGACGGTGTTACCGGGCGTTTCGCCGGCGTCGTCCGGCTGCTGCCGGGGAGGGTGTCGTGACCGACATCCCCGGTCCCCCTGACTCCTCGGACGCGCCGGACGCGCCGGACGCCCCGGACGCCCCGGACGCCCCGGACGCCCCGGACGCCGGGGTGGCTCGCCGGGACGAGCTGGCTCGCAACCTCGCCGCGGTCGAGGAGCGCATCAGCCGCGCCTGCGCGGACGCCGGGCGATCGCGTGACGAGGTCCGGCTCATCGTCGTGACGAAGTTCTTCCCCCCGTCCGACGTCGCCCATCTCCTGGCTCTCGGCGTGCGTGACGTGGGGGAGAGCCGGGCCCAGGAGGCGACCGAGAAGTTCGCGGACGACGAGCTCATCGCGCGGCATCGCCGCGCCGGTTGCGGGGAGGACATGTTCGTCACGACTCACTTCATCGGTCAGGTGCAGACCAACAAGGCGGCGGCAGTAGTCGGCTGGGCTGACGTCGTGCACGCGGCCGACCGGCCCAAGCTCGTCGCCGCCCTCGACCGGGCGGCGGGCACAGCAGGGAAGTCGGTGGGTGTGCTCGTCCAGGTGGCGTTCGACGGGGACGAGCGGGAGGACGATGCGGACGGCGGGCGAGCGGGCGTCCGTCCCGATGACGCCGAGGGCCTCGCCGACGCCGTCGCCGAGTGCCCGCACCTCGATCTCGCCGGGGTGATGGCCGTCGCCCCCCGGGACGCCGACCCCGACGTCGCCTTCGGCCGCCTCGCGGAGGTGGCACGCGGCATACGGGAGCGTCATCCGGACGCGACCTGGGTGTCGGCCGGCATGAGCGGGGACCTCGAGGCGGCGATCCGCCACGGAGCGACACACCTGCGTGTCGGCACGGCAATCCTCGGCTCCCGCCCCACCCTTCGCTAATGTCGCTCGAGACAGCGGGTCCACCGCGGGTCGGCACGGGAGCGTCACCCCCGGTCACGCGACGCATCGAACGACGGCAAAGGAAGCTCACCATGGCTGGGGCACTGCGCAAGGCGATGGTCTACATCGGGCTCGCCGAGGAGGACGACCGCTACGACGACGAGGGGTATGCCGAGGAGACCGAGCGGCGCGAGGAGCGAAGCAACCGCGAGCGTCCGGACGAACGAGGCGCCGAGGTGACCCACCTGCCGCAGCGGCACACGCCTGTGGCCCGGGTGGTTCGTGACACGGAGGTCGGCGCGCTGACCCGGATCACGACGATCCATCCGCGCACCTACAACGAGGCCAAGAACATCGGTGAGGCGTTCCGCGAGGGCACGCCGGTCATCATGAACCTCACGGACATGGACGACAGCGACGCGAAGCGCCTCGTCGACTTCGCGGCCGGACTGATCTTCGGTCTCCACGGCGACATCGAGCGGGTGACGTCCAAGGTCTTCCTCCTCTCGCCCTCGCACGTCGAGGTGACCTCGGAGGAAGCGGAGCCACCGCGCCAGCCCCGAGGATTCTTCAACCAGAGCTAAGATTCTTTCATTCAGAGCTGACCTGTCCACCCGCGCCGATCAGGACGTCCGGCCGGCTCTGGTGGAGGGGGTGACCACGACGGCGACGGTCGTCGGACGCCACGGGTGCCTCATTCGTTTTCCACAGCGCCATCGGTGACACTGTGGTCATGGGTCTCGCGTGGTCGATCGTCCGCATCGTCATCTTCTTCTTCTTCCTTGCCCTCATCGGTCGACTCATCCTCGACTGGGTGCAGGTCCTCTCCCGCGACTGGCGGCCCAAGGGGCTGGTGCTCGTGCTGGCGGAGGCGGTCTACTCCGTGACCGACCCGCCGCTGCGAGCCCTCCGCAAGGTCATCCCGGCGCTCAACATCGGAGGCATGCGGATCGACTTCGCGTTCCTCGTCCTCATGATCGTGACCTCCGTCCTGATGAACATCTCCATCGCGTGACGTGGGTGACCGGGGTGCTGTGGGCGCCGGCGGTCCCCCCGCTCGTCACGCTCCGTCACCGTGCCCGGACCCTCCATGTTGGACGCGTGCATCCCTTTCGCTAACGTGGCCCCCGAACCGGTCCCCCCCTAACGAGGTGTAACTCATGGCGCTGACGCCCGAACAGATCCTCAACAAGCATTTCCAGACCACCCAGTTCCGCAAGGGCTACGACGAGCGAGACGTCGACGACTTCCTCGACGAGATCGTCGCCGAGATGCGCACGGTGGTCGCGCAGCGCGATGACTTCAAGCAGCAGCTCAACGACTGCCGCGCCGGCCGGGGGCTGACGCCCGTCCATGACGCTGCATCGGTGCAGGACAGCGGAGCCACGCAGGCCATCGCGATGCCCGTCGATGCCCGCGCCAGCGAGGCCGAGCAGAAGCGCCTCGCCGAGATCCAGGCCAAGGTCGCGGCGGCGCAGGCCCAGGAGCAGGAGCTCACCAGTCGTCTGACCAAGGTCCAGGCCGACGTCGCGAACGCCGAGATCGCGCTGCGAGACCGCCAGGGGGCGGTCGACAAGTCGGTCCAGGAGCGGCTCGACGCCGCCGAGGGCACCGCACGGTCCGCGACGGAGGCGAAGCAGGCTGCCGACGCACGGATCACCGAGCTCGAGCAGCAGCTGGCCGCTGCCCAGCAGACGGCCACTGCCGCGGAGCAGGAGCTGGCCGCGGCCCAGCAGGAGGCCGACCGGGCCGGCCAGGCGGGCGAGCAGGCGAGCGGCGAGCTGCAGCAGCAGCTGGAGGCCGCCCGCGCCGAGGCCGCCCAGGCGCAGCAGCAGAGTGCACAGCTGCAGCAGGCGCTCGAGGAGGCGCAGCAGCGTGCGACCGCCGCCGAGCAGCAGGTGGCCGCCACGGCTGCGGCTGCGCCCGCGGCGCAGGACGAGGGCAGCACCAACACCGGGGTGATGCGCGCGGTCGCCGCCGGGGGTGCGGCCGGGGGCAGCAGTGCCGCCGCCCTCATCGAGCTCGCCCAGCGCCTGCACGACGAGCACGTCGGCCAGGGTGAGGCAAAGCGCACCGAGCTGGTCGCCGAGGGACAGCGTCGTCACGACGAGCTCGTCTCCACCGCTCAGTCGAAGCACGACGAGCTCGTGGGATCGGCGCAGGCGCGACACGACGAACTGATCGGCACCGGCCAGAGTCAGCACGACGAGCTGCTCTCCACTGCACAGGCCCGTCACGACGAGCTGATCTCCACGGCTCAGCAGCAGCACGACCAGCTCGTGTCCGAGGCGACGAGCAAGCACGAGCAGCTCATCACCGAGGGACGTGAGCGTTCGACGGGTATGGTCGCCGAGGCCCAGCAGCGCAAGGCGGCGGTGCTGGCCGAGCTCGAGGGCGAGAAGGGCAGGCTCCAGAAGCAGATCGACGAGCTCCGCGGGTTCGAGCGCAACTACCGGTCGCAGCTGAAGTCCTACCTCCAGGGCCAGCTGGCGGAGCTCGACACGACGGGCGTCGAGAGCGAGAAGACGGAGAAGCAGGGAAAGGGCGGCGAGGGTCAGTCCTGATCCGCTGACCCGCGGATCGACTGAACGGCGGGTCAGGGGAAGCCCGCACACCTCTCCTGACGGGGCCTGAGCCGGTTGGCGCGGGCCCCGTCGGCGCGTCCGCGGTCGGTGCCCCCTGGAGTGACGCTGTGCGTGGGGCGTTCGAAACGGCGGCCCGCGTCGCGGTGAGCCGGTTTGGTGGGCGCCTGATCAGGGCCTTATCCTCAGGCCCACTTGTCGAGCCCCGTTTTGTCCAGAACGACCCCCCTGTGAGAGAGGCCTCCAGCATGGCCGCGAAGAAGAGCGCCCCGACCACCGCGGCGGCGAAGAAGGCCGCGCCGGGCCGGACCACGACAGCGGCGAAGACGACGGGTGCGGTGAAGAAGGCGACAGCTGTCCCGGTGAAGAAGGCCGCGGCTGCCCCCGCCAGCACGTCGTCTCCAGCGAAGAAGGCATCGTCCACACCCATCAAGAAGGCGGCGGCGGCTCCGGCGAAGAAGGCGGCGGCGGCTCCGGCGAAGAAGGCGGCGGCGGCTCCGGCGA
>NZ_JANXRJ010000085.1 GCF_025353065.1 Lapillicoccus sp. | reverse complement strand
GGTGTATAAGGGCGATTTTGTGACGCCGACAAATGTCACGATCGCAACATTCTCCAGCGGCTCTGCAAAAACGTTTGTGAGTACCAAGACGCCAGCATCTACTGTCGTCGGCTCTGACGGCGCTGTCGTGGAAACTGTTCCGGCAGACAGTAGCAACTATTCCTTTTTCCTGACCTGGACCAGTAATCAGTGGAAGATCGCAGAGATTCAGGGCGTGGCATGAGGCAGGCGAGGATTCTCGTCGGCATAGGCCTGATGGTCTCTTGCCTCATCCTCGTTCCGGGCCAAGCAGGGAATGCGGATCCGAGCACCCGGTGCGGGCGGCTAAATATCTGCACTCCGGGTGGTGGAGGAGTTGACACAGGCATGGGTCGAGAGGCGGTGGCCAACCTCCCCAACATCCCAGGCGAAAAAGGTAACTCTCCGGTGGATGCCGCCTACACCGGTCCAAGGTACGAATATGGCACCACGGTGGCCTGCACGATCCAACCCCCAGGTGGCCCGGCCGCAGAGGCAATGTGCTCACTCGCCATCACGAGTTGCAGCGATCCAACGAAGGGCGCAGGTCCGCTGACCCGGATCTGGCAAAGAACGGTTCAAACCACGGGTGAGGTGTCAGGTTGGACATCCATCGGCATTACATGTTGGGCAGACGTAGCCCCCGGAAGTCGTCCCCGCGTGACCATGGCCATGATCATCGACGCCTTCCGTCACACCCGCGTCACACCCCCTGGGCGAAGACTCAGGTCACGACCCAGCCGGCAGGCAACGTCACCCTCATCGGGCTGGACACGTATTACCAGGTGAACTGGTCAACGGCTGGATACCAACCGGGCGAGGTCGACACCGTCGACCTCCTGGGCTACGCCGTCCAGATCAGACCGAAGCTCGACCACTTCACCTACGTCTTCGGCGACGGCGAGACGTTCGGTCCGACGACCTACCTCGGCGGGGTCTATCCCACCGGGACGATCACCCACCGCTACCTCACTGCCGGCGTCAACAGCTCGAGGGTCGACACCACGTTCGGCGCCGACTTCCGGATCGACGGAGGCGCATGGGCACCGATCCCCGATACGGTCACCGTGCCCGGCCCCGCTACAGCAGTCACGGTCAGAACCGCGACTGCTCGGCTCGTCAACCACTGACCGGCAAAGTGTCACGGAGAGCCGAGACACGTGCCCACGGGCAACGTCAGTCGTCCCGTCAGAGGCAGAGGCAGAGGCAGAGGCAGAGATTTGGACTTCTGAGCTGCAAGTCGCTCAGGCGGTGACGCCACCAGCCACGAGGATCCGGCGGCCGCTGATCTCGGTCGGTTCGATCCGGATGAACCGCGGCTTGGGCCCGGTCTGCCACGGGAACAGCGGCAGCGTCATCGCGCGCAGGGCCTCGTTGGTCTCGTGGATGTCGGCGGCGACGCCGTGCACGACGACGCTCCAGGCCGAACCCTTGGCCGGGTCGTAGCCGTCGCACTCGAAAGCGACGACCTGGTGCAACGACGCGAAGACCTTCGTCCCGGTGCCGCTGCGGAAGACGATGGTCCCATGGTCGACGACGTGGTTGACCGGGAAGATGTCGGGCTGGCGGTCGACGATGACGGCGAGGCGGCCGACCACCGACTCGCGCAGCAGCTGCCAGCACACGGCATCAGGGAGGATCTCGGTGGCGGCTTCATGAGTGATGGTCATGTCCCACGGTCTGCCCGGGTGGTCCCCGACCGGTAGTGCCGAAGGTCCCGTCCACCGACCGGCTGCCGTCACACCTCGTCTGCGGTCACATCCGGCTCGCCGGGCATCCCGGACACAGCGTCGAGGCGGGCCGCGGCCCCTTTCCACCGGTCACATGGATTCGTCTGCCTCCGACGATGGTCGGTTCGATCCGCACCAGGTGGGGCCGAAGTCCCCGCGGCCACCTGAACAGCGGCATGGCTTGGGCCGCACCGATCTCTTCGTCGCGTGCGACCTCGTGCGCGACCCCGTGGACGACGACGCTCCATGCCGAGGTGCCATCAGGGTCATAGCCATCCACTTCGAACGCCACGGCTTCGCGCAACGCCCCGAAGGTCTTCGTGCCGGTGCCACTACGAAAGACGACGGTCTCGTGGTCGACCACGTGGTTGACCGGGAAGAGGTCCGGCTTGCCCTCGACGATCACGGCGAGGCGACCGACAACGGCATCGTGGAGCAGCTGCCAACACTGCTCGACCGGAAGGACATCGGCCCCGGGTGAGCCCATGCTGGTGGTCATGGGCGAAAAGCGTACGCCTCGCGGAACCTTGCATACCGTGGTAGCGGCCGTGAAGTTTGGACCAACTGATCAGCGGGTGGTGGGTCAAGTTGAGCAGCCGACCACCGACTCACGCGGCGGCTGCCAGCACACGACAATCGCGAGGGATCTCGTGCCGCGCGGCCAGTGGGCGACAACGCTCCAAACCTTCCGGGACCTTGACCGCCTCATGACCGCCTCACCAGAGCCGAAGGTCCTTCGTCGCAGCCGGGACCACCCGGCATACGGACAACAGCTGGCTTCAGCCCGCCATGCCCTCCAGCTCGACCAGGTCGGCCTCGGACAGCTCCAGACCCGCGCCCTCGACGTTCGCCCGCAGGTGCTCGACGGACGAGGTCCCCGGGATGAGCAGGATGTTGGGTGAGCGCTGCAGCAGCCACGCCAGGGCGACGGCCATGGGCGCGGTGCCCAGACGCGCAGCGACGGACGAGAGCACGTCGGACTGCAACGGGGTGAAGCCGCCGAGCGGGAAGTAGGGGACGTAGGCGATGCCCTGCCTGGCGAGCGAGTCGATGAGCTCGTCGTCGACCCGGTGCGCGAGGTTGTAGAAGTTCTGCACGCACACGATCGGCGCGATGGCCTGCGCCTCAGCGACCTGCTCGGCGTTCACGGTGCTGATGCCGAGGTGCCGGACCAGCCCCTCCTGCTGCAGCTCCGCCATCACCGCGAACGGCGCGGCGATCGAGCCGGGCGTCGGGCTGTCGAAGCCCCCGACCCGTAGGTTGACCACGTCGAGGGCCTCCAGCCCCAGCCGGTCGAGGTTGTCGTGCACGGCCTGGCGCAGCTGCTCCGGTCGCATTGCCTTGGGCCAACCGCCCTTGTCGTCACGCAGCGACCCGACCTTGGTGACGAGGTGCAGCGCCTCGGGATAGGGGTGCAACGCCTCCTTGATGATCTCGTTCGTGATGTAGGGCCCGTAGAAGTTGCTCGTGTCGATGTGGGTGATCCCCAGCTCCATCGCCTCGCGCAGGACCGCCACGGCTGCCTCGCGATCGGCCGGCGGACCGAAGACCTGCGGGCCGGCGAGCTGCATCGCGCCGTAGCCCACGCGGGTGACGGTCAGGCCCTCGGCCATCGTGAAGGTGCCGCCGGGGAGGGTGGTCGTCGTCATGGAAGTGCTCCTCGTTGCTCGTGCGCGTGAAGACTCCACCCTGCTGCACGAGCACCCCATCGGCCAGCGACCGGCCACACCCCTATGGCCGCAGCGGCCGCGCCCGGCTCGGACGACTGGGTCGGGTCGGCTGCCCCAGCCCCGGACCGTCAGCCGTAGCCGCGAAGACCGCCGCCTGGGTGCGGCTCTCCATGTTGAGCTTGGTCAGCACCGAGGTGACGTAGTTCTTCACCGTCTTCTCGGCCAGCGACATCGACAGGCCGATCTGCCGGTTGGTCAGCCCGCGCGCGATGAGCTCGAGGATCCGCCGCTCCTGCGGGGTCAGCCGCTGCAGCCGCGGGTCGGCCGAGCCGTGCATCCGCCAGCGCTCCCGCAGCTTCTGGTACGCCGGGGTGTCCAGCAGGTTCTCCCCCGCCGCGACGCGGCGGATGGACTCGACCAGCCCGTTGCCCTTGATGTCCTTGAGCAGAAAACCCGACGCACCCGCGAGAATCGCTGTCGTCAGGGCCCGCTCGTCGTCGAACGAGGTCAGGATGAGGCCCTTGATGTGCGGGTCGACCGAGCGCACCTCGCGGCACGCGTCGATGCCGGAGCCGTCCGGCAGCCGGGCGTCGAAGATCGCCACGTCGGGGCGCAGTGCCGGGATCCGCCGGATCGCCTCCGCGGCCGAGCCCGACTCGCCGATGACCTCGATGTCGCCCTCGGCCTCGAGCAGCTCCCGCAGGCCGCGCCGGACGATCTCGTGGTCGTCGAGCAGGAACACGGTGACGGTCACAGGCTCGGCTCCGTCGGTGCGAGGTCAGCGTCGTGGGCCAGCTGCACCCGGCGGACGCCGAGGACGGTCGAGGCCACCGCAACCGCCGCGGCTCCCTGGTGCGCCGTGCCGGTGCCGCTGATCTCGACGATCCCGTGCTCGACGCTCGCGTGGGCGGCCATGCCGCCCATCTCGTGCAGCGCCGCGTTGACCTCGATCGCGAGGTCGACGTCGCCGCGGGCCATGACCCGGATGACGTCGCTGCGGCTGATCACGCCGACGGGCTCGCGACCGCGCACGACGGGCAGGCTCTTCCAGCTGGTGCGCGCGAAGATCTCGGCCACGTCCGCGACGTCGCTCGACTGGGTCGTCGTGTGCGGGTCCGGCGTCATGACGTCGGCGACCGAGGTGGGCTGGCGCATCGCGTCCGTGGCCGGGGGACGCATGTGGGCACGCGGGTCGGGCGGGAGCGCGGTCTTCAGCAGGTCCGCCTCCGACACGATCCCGACGAGCTCGCCGCGCTCGTCGACGACGGGCAGCGTCGTGTAGCCCCCTCGGGCCAGCATCTGAATCGCCACGTCGAGCGCCGCGCGGTGTGGCACGGTCACCGCCGGACTGGACATGACTTCGCGCACCAGCATGGAACTCCTTCAGGACGACGGGGCCGGGATGGACAGCCCTGTTTCCAGCCTCGACGACGCCCGTCTGCGGGACCCGGGACCAACGTCCCGGACAACTGTGGTGCCACCGGGCCCGACCGGACAAACGAGGGGCCAAGTGCTCATCGGGGGCGGACCGGGGCGCGCCAGCGCAGTCGCGTCCCGGTCGGCTCGACCGGCCGGATCGTGAAGTCCCCGGAGGCCGCGACCGCTCGCTCCCGGAGGTTGACCAGCCCGCTCGCCGCCTGTGACGGGTCGCATCCCAAGCCGTCGTCGTAGACGTCGACCGTCACGAGGCTGCCGATCTCGACCGACACCCCGGCCTGACCCGCCGCCGCGTGCCGGCTGACGTTGGACAGCCCCTCGCGCACCACCGCGAGCACGTCCGAGCGCAGCGAGCCCGACAGCGCCGCCATCGACCCCTCGAGCGACATCCGTGCCTCGAAGCCCAGCCCGTCGGAGAAGGACGCGACGAGACCCATCAGCTCGTCATCGGGCGACTTCGCGACGACCGGCTGGTGCAGCTCGAAGATCGCGTGCCGGATCTCCTTGATGGCCGCGTCGAGGGCGTCGACGGCCTCGTCGAGCCGGGACGCCACCATCGGGTGGTCCGTCATCCGGGCGGCCGCCTGCAGCGAGAGCCCGGTCGCGAACAGTCGCTGGATGACGTGGTCGTGCATGTCGCGGGCGATCCGGTCGCGGTCGTCGACCAGCACCATCCGCGCCCGGTCGCGGTGGGCGCGCCCGGCGAGCAGGGCCAGCCCGGCCTGCTGGGCATACTCCGTCAGCGCCTGCCTGGAGTCGTCCGGGATCACCTCGGCCAGGGGGTCCCACGTCACGACGAGCACACCGAGGTCGCCGCGTCCCGGCGCGAGCGGCAGCACCGCGAGCGGGCTGTCGCCCACCACGCCCGCTACCCGGCGCACGTCCTCGCGCAGCCCGGCCGTCGCCTCGTCGGCGTCGAGCAGGATCGTCGGCTGCCGGATCCGCCTCGCCGTGTCCCAGAGCGCCCCGGTGAAGGTCGTCCCGACGTATGCCGTGCTGCCCCGCACCTCGTCAGGGGTGGTGCCGACGTGGCAGACCTCGCGCACCACGAGGGTGTTGAGCTCGTCGGCGAGAGCAAGGATCGCGCAGCTGCCGGTGCTCAGGCGCCGGGCGTGCTCGGCCATGAGCGTCGTTGCGGCGTATTCGTCCTCGCGCTCGAGCAGCATCTGCGACACCTCACCAACCGCCTCGATCCACTCCTGCTGACGGCGCCCGAGGTCATAGAGCCGGGCGTTGTCGATGGCCACCCCCGCCGCCGCGGCGAGGGCGACGAGGACCGACTCGTCCTCCGCGGTGAACTCCCCGCCCCCGTGCTTGTCGGCCATGTAGAGGTTGCCGTAGACCTCGTCGCGGATCCGGATCGGGACCCCGAGGAAGGTGTGCATCGGCGGGTGGTTGGGCGGGAAGCCATAGGAGTCAGGGTGTTTCGAGATGTCGGCGAGCCGGCGCGGCTCGGGTTCCCGGATCAGCAGGCCGAGGATGCCGTGACCGCGCGGCAGGTCGCCGATCAGCTCGTGCTGCTCGGCGCTGATCCCGTGGGTGACGAACTCCACCAGGTGCTCGCTGTCGGTGCTGAGCACCCCGAGCGCTCCGTAGCGGGCGTCGACGAGCGACGTCGCCGACGCGACGATCCGGGTCAGCACCTCCGCGAGATCCAGGTCGGCACTGACCGCGACGACGGCGTCGAGCAGGTCGCTCATCCGCACCTGCGACCGGCGCGCGACCGAGGCCCGGGCCCGCAGCTCGTCCAGCAGGTCCTCGAGGTCGAGGCCGCCGATCCCCCGCCACGCCGGCTGCGGACGTGGTCCAGCGTTGGGCGTGGTCATCCTCGATGGTAGGCGGCGCGGCGACCCGCAGCCCCCACCAAGGACAGGACGTTTGACTCTAACGACGAATCCGCTGTGGGCAGAACCTGATCCTGTCAAACATGACGAACGACCTGCACCACCCTCATCCACGACGGAGACCACCATGAGCACCATCCACGCCCCACTCCCCACCACACCGGGGACCACCACCGGCGTCGACTCCACGCGGCATACGACCGCGTTGGCTCGGGTCGCCGGCGCGATGCGCCTCAGCATCGGCTTCGTCTTCCTCTGGGCGTTCCTGGACAAGGCCCTCGGCCTCGGCTTCGACACCGGCAAGGTCACCAAGGGCACCGTGACGACGGTGACCCGCTTCGGTGACGCGGCCTGGATCCACGGTGGTTCCCCGACCTCGGGCTTCCTCGGCCACGCGGCCAGCGGACCCTTCGCGAGCTTCTACAACAGCTTCGCCGGCGCCGCCTGGGCCGATTGGCTCTTCATGCTCGGCCTGCTCGGCATCGGCGCAGCCCTCATGCTGGGCATCGGAATGCGGATCGCCACCATCAGCGGAGCCGTCATGCTCGTCCTCATGTGGAGCGCGGTCCTGCCCCCGGCCAACAACCTCTTCATGGACGAACACCTCATCTACGCCATGGGCCTCGTGGTCCTCACCCTGATCGGAGCCGGCAAGACCTTCGGCTTCGGACGCCGCTACGAGCGGCTCCCGATCGTGGCCGGCCACGACTGGCTCAAGTGATCTGACATGTCCCCCACCCGACAGCTGCCCGCCGCGGCCGTCACCGTCCCCCACCCCGCCGACGTCCGCCCGGTCGTCGTCGGGGTCGACGGCTCGCAGGCCAGTGACCGCGCGCTCGACTGGGCCATCGACGAGGCGCAGCGGCGCGGTCTCCCCCTCCAACTCCTCCACGCCCGCGAGGTGCTGGCCTACAGCGCCTCGGTGCTGCCGGTCGACCCGGTCGGCTGGGACGACCCGCAGTGGGTCCTCCAGGCGGCTCACGCGAGGGTGACCGCCCTGGCTCCCGAGCAGGTGCTTGCCGAAAAGGACGTCCTCGGCACCCCCGCGTCCACCGCTCTCATCACGGCCTCCTCGCGGGCCGACACCATCGTCGTGGGGGCGCGCAAGCACGGCAACCTCGGCGCAGCGCTGCTCGGCTCCACGTCGCTGCGGGTCGCCTCCCACGCCGCCTGCCCGGTGGTCGTCATCCGTGACCTCCCGCCGGTCACCGGCAGCACCCCGCGCATCGTCGTCGGCGTCGACGGCTCCCCCACCTCGGACGACGCCCTCGCCTATGCCTTCGACCGGGCCGACGCCCAGGGTCTGCCGCTCACCGTCGTCCACGCCTGGCCGGGCGACCTCACGGTCGAGATCATGCGGGTCACCGAAGCCATCGCGGACGAGGTGCGGGCCGCAGCGGCCAACGCCCAGATCGCCGCGATACAGGCCCAGATCGCCCCGTGGCGTCTCCGGTTCCCCCAGGTCCCGGTCCAGGTCCTGGTCCCGGCAGGCGACCCCCAGCAGGCCCTCGTCGAGGAGTCGGCCACGGCCACGCTCGTCGTCGTCGGCAGCCGCGGTCTCGGCAGCGTGCGCGGGATGTTCCTCGGCTCAATCAGTGAAGCCGTGCTCCACCATGCGCACTGCCCGGTCGCGGTGGTGCGGCCAACGGGCCCCGGTGACTGAACGCCGCTGCCCGCCGCTGGAGCCGGTGCAGCCTGTCCCGCCTCCGGGCGGTCGGGCGGCCCGGCTCCTTGTCGGCGAAGAAGATCCGCTTGGCCCCCTCGACGAGCACCAGGTATGCCGCGGCCATCACCGCGACGGTGACGAGGAACAGCGGAGGGGGCACGACGAACCCGAGCACCCCCGACAGCGGTGAGAGCGTCACCGCCAGCCCGACCACGACGGTCGCCGAGCTCGCGAGCACCAGCGCCCGGCTCGGCTTGCTGCGCCAGGACAGCCGGCGGGTCCGGATGACGAAGATGACCAGGGTCTGGGTCGCGAGCGACTCGATGAACCACCCCGTGCGAAACAGCTCCGGCCCGGCGTGGAAGAGCCCGAGCAGCACCGCGAAGGTCAGGAAGTCGAAGATCGAGCTGAGCGGCCCGAAGAACATCATGAAGCGTCGGATCATCGCGATGTCCCAGTGCGCCGGTGCCTGCAGCTGCTCCTCGTCGACCCGGTCGGTGGGGATGGCCAGCTGGCCCGCGTCGTAGAGCAGGTTGTTGAGCAGGATCTGCGACGGCAGCATCGGCAGGAACGAGAGGAAGGCCGACGCGGCGGCGGCGCTGAACATGTTGCCGAAGTTGCTCGAGGTCCCCATCAGGACGTACTTGATGGTGTTGGCGAAGATCCGCCGGCCCTCGACCACCCCGTCGGCCACCACCGCGAGATCCTTCTCGAGGAGGATGACGTCGGCCGCGTCCTTGGCCACGTCGGTCGCCGTGTCGACGGAGAGCCCGACGTCGGCACCGTGGAGGGCGAGGGCGTCGTTGACGCCGTCGCCGAGGAACCCCACGGCGCGCCCGTGCCCCCGCAGGACGCGCACGACGCGCGCCTTCTGCTCCGGGGAGACTCGAGCGAAGACCGTTGTCACGTATGCCGCCCGCCCGAGCGAGTCGTCGTCGAGCAGGTCGACCTCGACCCCGGTCAGGACGCCGTGGACGGCGAGCCCGACGTCGGCACAGACGCGTTCGGCGACGACGGCGTTGTCACCGGTCGCGATCTTGACCGCGACCCCGAGGCTGCCCAGTCGAGCCAGCGCCGGCGCCGCATCGGCCTTGGGCTGGTCGAGGAAGACGAGGAAACCGTCGAGCGTCAGGCCGTGCTCGAGGGACCGGTCGAGCGGGGCGCCGAGGGTGCCGGTCCTGTCGAGCGTGGCGGATGTGGCCGGCGAGCTTGCGATGGTGGGCGTGTTCGGCGGCAGGTCGCGGCTGGCGACTGCGACGACGCGGCTGCCGGCGGCGAACAACCGGTCGAGGGTCTCCTGCGCCGCCTCGGGCACAGCGACACAGCGGGCGAGCACCGACTCGGGGGCGCCCTTGGTGACCAGGCGCCGTGCCCCGTGCGAGTCGGCGACGAGGGCGCTCGCCATCCGGCGCTCGTGGTCGAACGGGAGGTAGGCCAGCCGCTTCCGGGGTGCGCGGGGACGCTGGCCGGCGGCCACGGCACGGGCGAGGGCGCCGTCGAGCGCGTTGGCCGCGCTGCCACCGTCCGCATCGGCTGCGCCGCTGCCGATCCCGGAGTCGGGGTCGAGCTCGGCCGCCAGCAGGGCGAGCTCCGAAACCCGCGGCGCAGCAACGCCGTCGGGGTCGATGGCTCCGGTGAGGGTGATCGCCCCGTCGGTGAGCGTGCCGGTCTTGTCGGTGACGAGAATGTCCATGTCGCCGAGGTCCTCGATGCAGATGAGGCGCTTGACGAGGACCTTGCGTCGGGCGAGCTGGCGGGCGCCGACGGCGAGGCTGGTGCTGACCACGGCCGGCAGCAGCTGGGGCGTGATGCCGACCGCGATGGCGAGGGAGAAGAGCAGCGACTCGATGATCGGCCGGTGGAGGAGGAGGTTGGTCACGAGGATGAGTCCGGTGAGGGTGATCGCCACCTGGAGCAGCAGCAGCGAGAAGGAGCGGAGGCCGCGCTGGAACTCGGTCTCGGGCTCCCGCTCGCCGAGCCCGAGGGCGATCCGGCCGAACTCGGTGAGGCCGCCGGTCGCGACGACCACGCCGGTGCCGGTCCCCCCGCGGACGATGGTCCCCATGAAGGCGGTGCAGGTGGCCATGCCGTCCCCGGTGCCCCCGTCGCCGGACACGACGCCGTCGACGGGGACCGCCTTCTCCGCCGGCTCGGACTCCCCTGTGAGGACGGCCTCGTCGCACTCGAGGTCGGCCGCGGTGAGCAGTCGCAGGTCGGCCGGCACCAGGGCGCCGGCCGAGAGGTGCACGACGTCACCGGGGACGACCGCGGTGACGTCGACGCGGGTGAGGCCCCCGTCCCGCAGGACGAGGGCCGTGTGCCGCAACA
>NZ_JANXRJ010000073.1 GCF_025353065.1 Lapillicoccus sp. | reverse complement strand
CGGGGGAGCCGGGGGAGCCGGGGGAGCCGGGGGAGGCGGACATACTGAAGGCCCGCGAGTGGACACATCGCGGGCCTTCAGGGCTGGGGGGCGACTTGTTGAAGTCGCAACGACTCCACTGTAGCCACTCCGGGGTCCGTTGGGGAGCGATTCTCGACAACGATGTCATCTCACCGGCCGGCACCCACCCGCCAGGCGGCTACGCCACGCCCCGCCTCGTCTGGTAGAGATGAGGGGCGCGGTGACCGGATGCGTCGCCCGCGACGCGAACGGCCAGGTTGAGGAGCGCGAATGGACGACCGGCGGGCACTGCAGGGCTGGGGTGGCACGAGTCCGAGCGTCTCCCTCGTCCACCCGGCAGGCGACGACCGTGACCTCGTCGCGATGGTCACCGAGCCCGGTCGGCGGGGGGTCCTCGCTCGGGGGCTGGGTCGCAGCTACGGCGACGCCGCGCAGAACGGCGGAGGGCTCGTCGCCGACATGACGACCCGCAACCGCGTGCTGTCCGTGGACACCCAGACCGGTGAGGTCAGCGTCGAGGCGGGTGTCAGCCTCGACACCCTCATGCGGCTGCTGCTCCCGATGGGCCTCTTCGTCCCCGTCAGCCCCGGCACCCGGCAGGTCACCGTGGGAGGCGCGGTTGCCGCCGACATCCACGGCAAGAACCACCACGTGGACGGCAGCTTCGGGGACCACCTCGCCTCGATCGACCTGCTCTGCGCCGACGGGTCGATCCGCCACCTCACGCCGCTGGACGACCTCTTCTGGGCCACCGTCGGGGGGATGGGGCTGACCGGTGTCGTGCTCCGGGTGACCTTGCGGATGAAGCCGGTCGAGACGGCATACTGCGTCGTCGACACCGAGCGGTGCGCCAACCTCGACGACCTCATGCAGCGAATGACCACCGACGACCACCGCTACACCTACTCCGTCGCCTGGGTCGACTGCCTCGCCTCAGGAGCCTCGTTGGGTCGCTCCGTGCTGACCCGCGGCTGGCCGGCCACGCTCGACCAGCTGCCCCGCAGGTTGCGTCACAAGCCCTTGGACTTCCGCCCCCCGGAGCTGGCGGTCGCTCCGGCCCACCTCCCCAACGGGATGCTCAACCACCTGACCGTCGCGGCCTTCAACAACGTCTGGTACTACAAGTCGCCTCGCGAGCGGCGCGGTGAGATCCAGAGCATCGGCGCCTTCTTCCACCCCCTCGACGGGGTCCGGCAGTGGAACCGGATCTACGGTTCCCGCGGCTTCCTCCAATATCAGTTCGTCGTCCCGTTCGGCGCCGAGGACGCCCTGCGCCGGTGCCTGACGATGCTCAGCGACGCCGGACAGGCGTCCTTCCTGGCGGTGCTCAAGCGCTTCGGCCACGGCAACTCGGGACACCTGTCGTTCCCCATGCCGGGATGGACCCTGACCCTCGACATCCCCGTCGGCTCGGCCGAGCTCGGGGGACTTCTCGACCGACTGGACGAGGAGGTCATCGCCGCCGGTGGCCGCCTCTACCTCGCCAAGGACTCGCGGATGACCGCAGCCACGATGAGGAAGATGTATCCCCGGCTGGAGCAGTGGCGCGAGATCAGGCACGAGGCCGACCCAGACGGTGTGTTCATGTCCGACCTGGCCAGGAGGTTGGAGCTGTGAAGGACGCCATCGGCAACCTGCAGCGGATCCTGGTGCTGGGTGGCACCTCCGAGATCGCCCTCGCCACGGTCCTCAAGCTGGCCGAGCCACGTCAGGGTGTGCACGTGACCCTCGCGGGACGCCCCGGCGAGCGCCGGGCCGCTGCCGCGTCGGCCCTGCACGCTGAGGGGCTGCAGGTCACCGAGGTGGACTGCGATGTGCGAGAACGGAACTCCTACGAGCAGGCCATCGCGTCCGCGTTCGATGCCGACGGCGACGTGGACGTGGTTATCGTCGCGTTCGGGGTCCTCGGGGACCAGGAACGGGCGTGGCAGGACCTCGATGCCGCCCTGGAGCTGGCCGAGGTCAATTACGTGGCAGCGGTGGGCTGCGGCGTGCTCGTCGCCCAGCGGCTCAGAGCCCAGGGTCATGGGGCGATCGTCGCCCTGTCGTCGGTCGCCGGTGAGCGTCCGCGCCGGTCGAACTTCGTCTACGGGTCCACCAAGGCGGGGATGGACGCGTTCTACGCCGGGCTCGGGGACGCGGTTGCCGCGGACGGGGTCCAGGTCCTCGTGGTCCGCCCGGGTTTCGTGAAGTCCAGGATGACGACCGGGCTCTCCCCCGCTCCCCTGTCCCAGGTCCCGGAGCAGGTGGCCGAGGTCGTCGTCGACGGACTGCGTCAGGGGCGCCGCACCGTGTGGGCGCCCCCGCCCCTGCGCTTCGTCATGTCGGCGCTGCGGCACCTGCCCGCGCCGGTGTTCCGGCGCCTGCCGGGCTAAACCGGGCTAGACCGGGCTAGACCCGGCCCCCTCGACTCCCCACGAGGCCGGGCTAGAAGTAGACCGAGAGGACCAGCGTGGCCCCCCAGACCCCCGCGAGCGCCAGCAGCATGCGGTCGTGCAGGACGATCTCCTCGGGCTCACCGGCCTGCCCGCTGTCGACGTCCACGGCATACCGGAGCAGGGCGATGACGAAGGGGACCACCGACACGACGCTCCAGCTGTTGCCGCCGGTCTGGCCCATCGAGAAGGCCCACAGGGCGTAGGTGGTGACGAGCACGCCCGCCGACAGGGTCCAGACGAACCGCAGGTAGGGCGCCGTGTAGCGCGCCAGCACCGGCCGGATCTTCGCGCCGGTGCGCTCGACGAGCATCAGCTCGGCATACCGTTTACCACCGGCCATGAACAGCGAGCCGAACCCGGCGGCGGTGAGGAACCACTGCGAGAGCGCGACGTCCGACGCGACGCCACCGGCGATGGCGCGCAACAGGAACCCCGAGGCGACGCTGGTGAGCTCGATGACCGGTTCGTTCTTCATCCCGAGGCAGTACCACAGCTGGATCGCCTCGTAGATGGCGAGCACGGCGAGGAGCTTGGGGGACTGCAACCCCGCGGCCAGGAGCGCCAGGGCGAGCAGCACCAAGGCCAGGATCCACGCGGTCGACACGGGCAGCTCGCCGGAGGCGATCGGCCTGCGGCTCTTGCTGACGTGCGCGCGGTCCGACTCCACGTCCCGGATGTCGTTGACGAGGTAGATGCCGGACGACGCCAGGCAGAAGGCGACGATCGCGACGGCCGCCCCGAGCATCGCCTTCGGCTGGGTGACGACGCCGGCGGCCACGGGTGCCGTCAGCACGAGGAGGTTCTTGACCCACTGCCGGGGACGGCACGCTCGGAAGAGGACCTCGGGTGAGGTCATGACCCCCAGACCCTCGATCGTGGGAGCCAGCGCCCGACCGCGGCCCCGATCGCCGCCCCGACCAGGACGTCACTGGGGTAGTGGACGCCCAGCAGCAACCGGCTCACCATCATGGCCGGGAGTGGGAGCAGAGCGGCTCGACGACCGAGCACCGCGGAGAAGGCGACACCGGCAGCCGCGGTCGAGGCGGCATGAGCCGACGGAAAGCTCCACCGACCAGCGGTCGGCCCGAGCACCTGCACCCGTGGATCGGTCGGGCGGTGCCGGCGGACGACCCTCTTCAGCACCACGCTGACCGCGTGCGAGGCGAAGACGGCTGCCGTGGCCCTGAGCCACTGCCCCCGCCGCGAGGGGTCGAGCACGGCCCCGAGGACCCCGGCGACCAGCCAGGCGGCGGCGTGCTCACCGAGGCCGCTGAGGGCCAGGGCTCCGCGACGGATGCCGGGCACGTGCGCCAACGACTGGACCCGGACCAGGGTCACCGTGTCCAGCTCGGCAAGAGGTGCGGCCCTGCTCACCTCGCGTAGACAGCCACGAAGTCGCGACTGGTCGGGGTGAAGTACCGGTCGCGACTTCGTGGCTGTCTACGCGAGGTGAGCAGGGCCGCACCTCTTGCCGAGCTG
>NZ_JANXRJ010000062.1 GCF_025353065.1 Lapillicoccus sp. | reverse complement strand
CGTCATCACCGACAGCGAGACCGTCGCGAGCGCGACCACGGGCAGTACGATGCCTGCGTCAGCCGCGCGCCCGAACGTCAGGTGACCCGCAACCACACCGACCCGATGGCGCGCCGCACCGAGATCGCCCCGAAGACCGCGGCGATCGTCACCGAGGCTCACCACGAGTGGCAGGACGGCGAGTGGATGCAGCGTCGCGCCACGAGCAACCCGCACAACGGCCCGATGAGCGTCTACGAGGTGCACCTCGGGTCGTGGCGCCAGGGGCTGAGCTATCGCGACCTCGCCGAGCACCTCGTCAACTACGTGGTCGACCTCGGCTTCACCCACGTCGAGCTGCTGCCCGTCATGGAGCACCCCTACGTGCCCTCCTGGGGCTACCACGTCACCGGCTACTACGCCCCGACATCCCGCTTCGGCTCCCCCGACGACTTCCGCTTCCTGGTGGATCGCTTGCACCAGAACGGGATCGGCGTGATCCTCGACTGGGTCCCCGGTCACTTCGCCACCGACGCGTGGGCCCTCGCCCGCTACGACGGGCAGCCGCTCTACGAGCACCCCGACCCGCGCAAGGGCTGGCACCCGGAGTGGGGCTCCTTCATCTTCGACCTCGGCCGCAACGAGGTGCGCAACTTCCTCGTCGCCAACGCGCTCTACTGGCTGGAGGAGTTCCACGTCGACGGCCTGCGCGTGGACGGCGTGGCGTCGATGCTCTACCTCGACTACGCCCGCCAGCCCGGCGCGTGGATCCCCAACTCCTACGGCGGACGCGAGAACCTCGACGCGGTGCGGGTGCTGCAGGAGATGAACGGCACGGCATACCGGCGGGCGCCCGGCATCGTCACGATTGCCGAGGAGTCGACCTCGTGGGAGGGGGTCACCAAGTCCACCAGCGGCGGCGGTCTCGGCTTCGGCTTCAAGTGGAACATGGGCTGGATGAACGACTCCCTCAAGTACCTCGCGCAGGACCCGGTCTACCGGCAGTACCACCACAACTCGATGACCTTCGCGCTGATGTACGCGTTCACCGAGAACTTCGTCCTGCCGATCAGCCACGACGAGGTCGTCCACGGCAAGGGGTCGTTGCTGCGCAAGTCGACGGGCACCCGGGACGAGCAGCTGGCCACCCTGCGGGCATTCCTGGCCCATATGTGGGCCCACCCCGGCAAGCAGCTGATCTTCATGGGCTGCGAGTTCGCGCAGGAGTCCGAGTGGGCCGACGGTCGCAGCCTCGACTGGTGGCTGCTGGACCAGCCGTCGCACTACCGCGTGCACGCGCAGGTCAAGGACATGAACGCGATCTACCGTGCGCACAAGGAGATGTGGGAGTACGACACCGACCCGGCCGGCTTCATCTGGCTCAACGCCGACGACTCGAGCCACAACACGTTCTCCTACCTGCGCTTCGGCGCCGGGAACCGCTCCAGCGACGCCCCCGTCATGGCGATCGTCGTGAACTTCAGCGGGAGCACCCACGAGGCCTACCGGATCGGTCTGCCGCGGGGCGGGCAGTGGACCGTCGTCCTCGACACCGCGGGCTACCGCCCCGAGGCGCCGAGCTCGACCGGGGTGGTCCTGACCGCCGAGCAGGTGCGCTGGGACAACCAGCCGTATGCCGTCAGCGTCACCGTCCCCGCGTTGTCGACCGTCTGGCTCGTCCCCGTCACGACGCCCGTCGCCCCGGCCGCGATCGCGCCGGCGGTCGTCACGTCGTCGGTCGTGCCGTCGACCGTCGTCGAGGGGACGGTCCGATGACCCACCCCCGCGCCGGCCAGGTCGCGCTGCCCGAGGACCTCGTCGACGTCACTGCCCTGATCGACGCCTACTACGACCTCGTGCCCGACGCGACGGACCCCGACCAGCAGGTCGTCTTCGGCACGTCGGGTCACCGCGGCTCGAGCCTGAAGACCGCGTTCAACGAGGCGCACATCCTCGCGACGACCCAGGCGATCTGCGAGTACCGCAGAGGAGCGGGCGTCGACGGTCCGCTCTTCATCGGGCGGGACACCCATGCGCTGTCGCTGCCGGCCTGGCGCTCGGCGCTCGAGGTGCTCGTGGCCAACGGGGTCACGGTGCTCGTCGACGACCGTGACGGCTACACCCCGACCCCCGTGGTCTCGCACGCCATCCTGCGGCTCAACCGCGACAAGGTGGGCGCCTCGACCGGCCGCAACGGCCTCGCCGACGGCATCGTCGTCACCCCCTCGCACAACCCGCCGTCGGACGGCGGGTTCAAGTACAACCCGACGCACGGCGGGCCGGCCGATACCGACGCCACGTCGTGGATCGCCCGTCGTGCCAACGAGATCATCGTCGGTGGCATGGGCGACGTGCGTCGCGTGCCGCTGGAGGAGGCGCTGGGCGAGGTCGGGAAATATGACTACCTGGGCACCTATGTCGACGACCTCCCCCACGTCGTCGATCTGGCGAGGATCAAAGAGGCCGGAGTCCGCATCGGCGCCGACCCGCTCGGGGGCGCGTCGGTCGGCTACTGGGGCGAGATCGCCGAGCGACACGGCCTGGACCTCACGGTCGTCAACCCCGAGGTCGACCCGCAGTGGGCGTTCATGACGCTCGACTGGGACGGCAAGATCCGGATGGACTGCTCGTCGCCCTATGCGATGGCCTCGCTCATCGAGCGTCGGGCCGACTACGACATCTCCACCGGCAACGACGCCGACTCCGACCGCCACGGCATCGTCACCCCCGATGCGGGCCTGATGAACCCCAACCACTATCTGGCCGTGGCGATCCGCTACCTCTACGACGGAGCGCGTCCGGGGTGGCCGAGCTCGACGGCGATCGGCAAGACGCTCGTGTCGTCCTCGATGATCGACCGCGTGGCGAGCGATCTCGGCCGGACGCTGCTCGAGGTCCCGGTCGGCTTCAAGTGGTTCGTCCCCGGCCTGCTCGACGGGTCCGTCGGCTTCGGCGGGGAGGAGTCCGCGGGCGCCTCGTTCCTGCGCTTCGACGGGACGGTGTGGACGACGGACAAGGACGGGATCATCCTCGCGCTGCTGGCCTCCGAGATCCTCGCCGCGACGGGTCGCACGCCGAGCCAGCACTACGCCGACCTCACCGCCGAGCACGGCGACCCGGCATACGCGCGCATCGACGCGGCCGCGACCCGAGCGGAGAAGGCCGCGCTCGGGGCTCTTACTCCGGAGGCCGTGACCGCGGAAACGCTTGCGGGAGAACCGATCACGGCCAAGCTCACCTCGGCGCCCGGCAACGGGGCCAGGATCGGTGGGCTCAAGGTGACGACCGAGAGCGCGTGGTTCGCCGCCCGTCCGTCCGGCACCGAGGACGTCTACAAGATCTATGCCGAGTCGTTCAAGGGTGCCGACCACCTGGCGCAGGTCCAGGCCGAGGCCAAGGACGTCGTCAGCGCGGCCCTGGGTTCGTGACCGAGCAGTGATGACGACCCAGCGACCCCTCGGCCGGCTGGTCCTCGTCACCGGGGCACCGGGGGCGGGCAAGACGACCGTCGCTCGAGCCGTGGCGGCACGGCTCCCCCGCGCCGTCCACGTCGACGGCGCCGCGATCCACGACATGGTCGTGACCGGCGAGGTCCCGATGACCCTGCCGGCGCCCCCGGAGGCCGTCGAGCAGCTCTTCCTGCGCTGGCTGGGGAGCATCGCGGTGGCCGAGACCTATCAGCAGGCCGGCTTCGACGCGGTCATCAGCGACACCATCCTCGGCGACTTCCTCGACGACTTCATCGACTTCGTCTCGCCCGCGCCCCTGCACCTCGTCGTTCTCAACCCCTCGCCCGAGACGGCCACGCGCCGCGTCGGCCTCTGGCTCGACACGAGCACGCAGTCCGTGACCGAGACGGTCGAAGCGGTCCTCACCCGGCTCGCCGAGGCGAGGGTCGAGACGGACGACCTGCCGCCGGCGGTGGTCCCCCACGGCTGAGGCACGCCTCGGCCGGGCGTTCTGGTGGTTCTGGAGCGCCTCGACCGTCTCCGAGTTCGGTTCCTACGTCACGACGCTCGCGCTGCAGGTCATCGTCGTCGTCACGCTCGGCGGTGGGTCGACCGAGGTCGGCCTGCTCAACTCCGCTCGTTGGGTGCCCTACCTGCTCTTCGGGATCATCGGTGGTGTCCTTGTCGAGCGCTCGAGACGTCGCCCGCTCCTCGTCGTGACCGATCTGGCGCGCGGCCTGTTGCTGCTCGCCGTGCCGGCCCTGGCGGCCACCGGGTCGCTGAGCCTCACCGCGCTGCTGCTCATCGTCGCCCTCTTCGGCCTCTTCTCCCTCGTCGGGGACGCGGCCTTCCTGTCCTTCGTCCCGCGTCTCGTCCCCGCTGGCCTCATCACCCCGGCCCACGCCCGGCTCGACCAGAGCGACGCGGTCGCCCAGACGTCCGGCCCGGCGTTGGCCGGAGCGCTCATCTCGTGGCTCGGGGCGCCGGTGGCCGTCCTCGTCGACGCCTTCAGCTATCTTGTGTCGGCCGTCCTCGTGTCCCGGGTCCAGGTCGTGGGGCCCCCGGCTCACGCGTCATCGCTCCGGGGTATCGGCGCAGAGGCGGCCGAGGGCCTGCGCTGGGTCTACCGGCAGGGGACGTTACGGGCACTGGCGGTCAACACGCATGCGTGGTTCCTCTGCTCGGCCGTCGCCGGCGCCGTGGTCACCCCCTTCGCCCTACGGACCGTCGGGCTCGGCCCCCTGGGTCTCGGGCTCGCCCTCGCCGCGGCCGGGGTGGGCGGGGTGCTCGGCAGCTCGGTCGCCGTCCGGCTGGGGCGCCGCTGGGGCGCCGGCCACGTTGTCATCGGGGCGCGGGCCCTTACGGCGCTCGCCTGGGGGCTTGTCGCCCTGGCCACCTCCCATCCGTGGGGGTGGGTGCCGTTCGTCCTCGGCCAGCTCCTCTTCGGGCTCTCCCTCGGCGCGGAGAACTCCAACGAGATGGGCTACCAGCAGTCCGTCACCCCCGACCGGCTGCAGGCCCGGATGAACACCACGAAGCGCTCGGTCAACCGCGCCATGATCGTCGTCGGGGCCCCACTCGGCGGCCTGCTCGGCGACCACTTCGGCTTCCGGACCATGCTCGTCGCGGCGGCAGCCGGCTTCGCGGTCGTCGCCCTCGACCTCGCGCTCTCTCCTTTCCGATCCGCCCGGGTGGGTGACGTCAGGGCCGTCTGAGAGATCCGGAGGAATCCTCCGAATAAATGGCCGATCGGGGAATCATCGTGACCGGGGCCACGTTGGCATCCATGGATCGTGAGTGATGTTCGCTCCCTCGCACGGCGCGTGGCGCGCGACCCGTTTGGCGCTGTTCAGCGCACCGCCCGACCCGTGTGCCGCGGCCTGCATAGCTGGCGGCAGCATACCCAAAAAAGCCCCGGGAGTCGTCATGACCGTCACCACTGACACCGACCGCACCATCACCGACCTCACGACCACGGACCGCGCCACCCCCGAGACCACGACCGACCTCCGCGCCACCGCGTTCCCGGGACAGGCATCCGCCCACTCCCCCAACCTGGCGACGCTCGACATGCTGCGCTCCACAGGACGAAACCCCCTGCTGCTGAGGGCTTCTCGTCGGACCCGCCCCTCCCGCCAACGGGACTGCAGCGGCACCTCCACCCGGTAGAGGGGTTGAGGTGACCCCCAGCGCTTCGGCACCGCGGATCACCTCAACCCGGCCCATCGCGGCAATGTGGATGCTCATCATCTGGTCTGCATTGCCGTGCCTGGAGGCTCCCATGAGAACGACCCTCCCGCTCGACGACGATCTGGTGGCGGAAGCGCAACGCCTGACCGGGACCACCGAGAAGACCGCCCTCGTCCGTCAGGCTCTGAGGGCGCTGATCGAACGCGAGAGTGCGCGACGGCTCGCGCAGCTGGGGGCCACTGAGCCGGACGCCAAGCCGGTCCCGCGGCGACAGACGCCGCCTGCGTGATCCTCGTCGACACGATGCTGACCAGCGCCGCCCGCCTGTGGACACGCGACGAGCGGCTCGCTGCCGTCGCTGTCGGACACGGGATCTCCCGCTGACCGCTGGCATTTCCCTGTTCCAGCTCTACGTCGCCCTGGCGTCGCGGTTGGGCGCCGCCGGGGTGGCGCCGACCACCACGATGCTCGGGGTGACCCGGCTGGCGATCCCCAGCCAGCTGGTCGAGCTGGAGGCAACCGCCGTCGGGTGATCCGGCGACGCCGACCAGGTCAGGCGTTGATCAGAACAGGGCGCTCATCAGCGCTTTACGCGCCTTGGCGACGCGCTCGTCGGCCGGCCCGACGATATCGAAGAGCTCGAGCAGGCGTTCGCGCACGCGGTTGCGCTCGGCGTCGGCGGTGACCCGCACGAGGTCGATGAGCCGGACGAAGGCGTCCTCGACGTGACCTCCGAGCACGTCGAGGTCGGCGACGACGAGCTGGGCGTCGACGTCGGTAGGCCCGGTCGCAGCGGCGGCTCGCGCGGCCGCGAGGTCGACCCCCTCGGTGCGCTGCATGAGCCGCACCTGAGACAGCCCCACCTTCGCCTCCGCGTCGGCCGGGTTCTCCTTGAGCGCCTGCCCGTATGCCGTGACGGCCGCCTCGAGGTCACCGGCGTCGATGGCGTCGTAGGCCGCCTGGTGCAGCGGCGGCAGCGGCGCCTCGGCGGGCTCGACCGGCCCGGCCGCCGACTCTCCGGCCGCCGATTCGCCGGCACCGTCGACCCGACCGGTGACGCCGTGCTGCGCTGCGAGAGCTAGCAGCTGGTCGACGACGGGCTGGATCTGCTGCGGCAGGACGGCGTCCTCGAAGAGCGGCACCGGCTGCCCCTGGACGAGGCCGATGGTCATCGGCACAGCCTGGGCCTGGAACGCCCGCAGGACGCCGGGGTTGCGGTCGACGTCGACCGTGACGAGCCGGAAGGCTCCGCCGTTGGCCCGGGCGATGCCCGCCATCACGTCGACGAAGTCCATCGAGACCTGGTCACGGGGCGACCAGAGCACGATGATCGCCGGCACCTTGAGGCTCGCGCTGACGACCTGCTCGAAACCGGCGTCGGTGGCCTCGACGACGAGGCCGGCCGTGGCGTCAGGACCGGTCGCTGCACCCCGTGCTGCCCCAGCCGGGCCTCCCGCCGGCGGGGCCGGTCGCTTGAGCGCGGACAGGTCGATGGCGCCCCGGAGGGCCGACGTCGAGAACGGCAGTTGACTCATGACGACCATTCTTCCCGATGCAGGGCCCCTCCCCCGCCGCGGGGCGTCAAGCGCCGCGTCGGGGCACCCGTCCGTCCCCGGATTGGGGTACGTCCGGGACGTCGATGACGCGTGTGCACCCCAATCCGGGGCGGGGCGGGGCCGGCCGGGCCGGACCGGGGTCAGATGCCCGACGCGGCGTAGAGGTGCTCGTCCGCGGCGACAGTGACGGCCGGACCGGCGTCCGGGATGGCGAAGACGACGATCTCGAGGGTCGAGAGGTTGGCCTCGGAGGTCACCGACTTCAGGCCGGTCAGCGCCGTGAACTGCTTCGAGGGTTTGAGGGTGCCGGTCGTGCGGTTGAGGAAGGAGTCGCTGCGATTCATCGCGACGAAGACGAGGGCGCCGGCGCCACCGATGACCCGCAGTCCTCCCACGACGTCCTTGGCCGTATGGACCTGGGTGAAGGTGCCGATCCCGTTCATGCCCTTGCTCTGGTTGCCTGCGCTCGCCCGGACACCCTGGGCGAACGAGTCGTTCGGCACGGGGGGGGTCGTGGCCCTGCCTGCCTGCGGCGGGAAGGCGAGGGACGCGGCATACGCCGTGGTGAGGGCCATTGGTGTGACGGACAGGCCGGTGCCGGAGCCCAGCGGCAACGAGCCCTGCGTGAGCGGGTCGAAGATCTTGACCGACGCCCCGGGGAGCATGGGGGCGCTGGAGGCGATCTGGTAGGGCGTGCGCACGTCGGGCGTGGTGAGGAGATAGAGGACGGGGAGCCCGGACTTCGCCCGCGTGGTCTGGACGACCATCGTGCGGGGGTAGGTCAGGCCACGCGAGACGGCGAGGACGATCGGTGGAGCTGACGTGAGCACCCGCTCGTCCTTGGTCTTCGCATCCGTGGTGGCGGCCAGCCTGGCGTCAGCGGTGGCTGCGGCCAGGGCGTCGCCGGTGTAGACGAGGCGTCGCGCGGCGTCACCTGCGCTCGTGGGCGTCGCGTCGGCCTTGACCGCGGCCGCGACCACCCGCGCCGCGATCGCCCGGGCCCGGGAGGCGTCGACGGCTCCGCCGACCGACCCGGTCGGGACCGGGCCGAGCCCGACCAGCGCACCGCAGGCGGAGAGCAGCCCGGTGAGGACCGCAGCCAGGATCAGCGCCGGGACGGTTCGCCAACGTGTGGTCATGGGCGCACCTCGGTGGCGCGGGGGTCAGCCGTCGCGGTCTCGGACTCCGCCGTGGGCTCGGGCTCCGTCGTCCCCGTGGCCGGCTGCTCGCCGTCGTCCTCGTCGAATCCCTGCGGAGGTGGCTCGACGGCCCTGGACGGGCGCTGCTGCGCCCCCGGACCGCGGCGGGCCAGCGGCCCCACGGGGATGCGGTGGCCGAGCTGCTGCACGAGCCAGGCGGCCGCCGCGACGGCCACGATGAGCCCGACGACGAGGGCGAGGACCGCCTCGAGGAACCACGCCCCCCGCTGCAGCTCGACAGTGACGCGGACCGGCGCGTTCGTGGTCGGGACGACGAGGACCGACTCGGGCGCAACGCCCACGGTGAGGTCGAGGGACCCGCTGCCGGTCCCCCGCCACACGTCGAGTGCGCGAGGGTCGGCCAGGTCGCCGGAGCCGGTGGCCCGCAGCACGAGGCTCCGGGCGGGGAACTCGGCGGTCACCGCCTGCTGGACCCGCGCACCCCCGACGACGTCGGTGACGTCGTGCGACGGGGCGGCCCCGATGAAGACGGGACCGTCGCTCGAACTCGCGCGCACGGTGACCGGCACGTCGACCCGGCCGAGCACCTGGGGGCCGATGACGAGCGGACCGGTGGCCGTGGTGCTGAAGCGGGCCGTCCCGCTCGGGCCGAGGACCACCGCGAGCCAGGCACCGCCCACGGCCAGCGCCAGGCCGGCCAGCGCCACGAGGGCAGCAATGATGCGGCGGGCGATCGTCATGGGCTGCGGGTCTCCGGGGTGGGGTGGGGTCGAGGCGCCGGCCGAGGTCGTCACGCCCCTGGAACAGCCCAGCCACGATGACACACCGCGCGAGCGATGCCCAATCGCCTCAGAAGCGCGCGGGCTCCCGGTAGACCCCCCACTCGTCGCGCAGGGCGTTGCAGATCTCCCCGAGGGTGGCCTCCGCCCGGGCCGCCTCCAGCATCGCGGGGATCATGTTGTCAGTGGTGCGCGAGACCTCGAGCATGCGGGCCAGGGCACCGCGGACCGCCGCGTCGTCACGGTCGGCCCGCCGCTCGGCGAGCACCCGCACCTGCTCCCGCTCGACCTCGTGGCTGACCCGCAGGATGTCGAGCTCGTGGCTGACCGACTCGGTCAGCACGTTGACGCCGACGACCCGCTTCTCACCCTTCTCGAGGGCGATCTGGTAGGTGAAGGAGGAGTCGGCGATCTCGGCCATGAACCACCCGTCCTCGATGCCCCGCAGGATGCCGGAGGTCATCGGCCCGATCTCGTGCTCGACGACCCCCGAGGCGCCGGCGTCGCGGCCCACCACTCCCAGGTCCTTGATCCGCTCGAAGATCGCCTCCGCCTCGGCCTCGATCTGGTCGGTCAGGGCCTCGACGTACCACGAGCCGCCGAGGGGGTCCGCGACGTTGGCGACGCCGGTCTCCTCCATGAGGACCTGCTGGGTGCGCAGGGCGATCTCGGCCGACTGCTCGGTCGGCAACGCGAGGGTCTCGTCAAGAGCGTTGGTGTGCAACGAGTTCGTGCCCCCGAGCACCGCGGCGAGCGCCTCCACAGCGGTGCGGACGACGTTGTTGTAGGGCTGCTGGGCGGTGAGCGACACCCCGGCCGTCTGGGTGTGGAACCGCAGCCACTGCGCCTTGTCGGTCGTCGCGCCGTAGACGTCGCGCAGCCAGCGCGCCCAGATGCGGCGAGCCGCCCGGAACTTGGCGATCTCCTCGAAGAAGTCGACGTGCGCGTCGAAGAAGAAGGACAGCCCGGGGGCGAAGACGTCGACGTCCATCCCGCGTGAGAGACCCAGCTCGACGTAGGCGAACCCGTCGGCGAGGGTGTAGGCCAGCTCCTGCGCGGCCGTCGACCCCGCCTCCCGGATGTGGTAACCCGAGACGGAGAGCGGCTTGTAGGCCGGGATGTTCTCGGCGCAGTACTCCATCAGGTCGCCGATGAGCCGCAGGTGCGGCTGCGGCTCGAAGAGCCATTCCTTCTGGGCGATGTACTCCTTGAAGATGTCCGTCTGCAGCGTGCCGTTGAGGCTGCCGAGGTCGGCGCCCTGACGCTCGGCAGCGACGAGATACATGCAGAAGACCGGGACGGCGGGCCCCGAGATGGTCATCGAGGTGGTCACCTCGTCGAGCTTGATGTCGTCGAAGAGGGTCTCCATGTCGGCCGCCGAGTCGATCGCCACGCCGCAGTGGCCGACCTCCCCGAGGCTGAGGCTCTCGTCGGAGTCGTGACCCATGAGGGTCGGCATGTCGAAGGCGACGGAGAGGCCACCACCGCCGCGCGCCAGGATCATCTTGTAGCGCTCGTTGGTCTGCACCGCGTTGCCGAAACCGGCGAACTGCCTGATGGTCCAGGTGCGCCCGCGGTATCCCGTGGGGTAGAGCCCGCGGGTGAAGGGGAACTCCCCCGGCCACCCGATCCGCTCCATCCGCGCCTTCTCCTCCTCGGACGACGGAGCCGGTATGCCGTGCAGCCCTGGCCCGTAGACCGGCTGCACGGTGTCACCCGAGAGGGTGGTGAAGTCCGCCTCACGCACCCCGCCCTTCGAGAGCGCCGCGTCATACCGCGCCTGCCAACGCGCCGCA
Source organism: Lapillicoccus sp. (assembly GCF_025353065.1). Classification (GTDB taxonomy): domain Bacteria; phylum Actinomycetota; class Actinomycetes; order Actinomycetales; family Dermatophilaceae; genus Lapillicoccus. Next base: position 16,426 of record NZ_JANXRJ010000062.1, on the reverse strand, counting down.
CCGTCGGAGGAATCGGGGGTGGTGGGTGCGGTGGTGTCGAGGCTCATGAGCTCAATTTACTAGGACGTCCTAGTAAACGGAAGAGCCCTCTGACTCCGCGAAGTCCTGGCGCGCGACCCGCACCTTGCGCAGCAGGGCGAAGAGCTGGTCGTGCTCGTCCGCCGTCAGCATGTCCATCCCGAACCCCCCGGCCACGAGGTCGGCCGTGGCGGCCTCCATCACCTCTCGGCCGCTGTCGGTGATCGAGGCCAGCGTGCCCCGACCGTCGTGGGGGTTGGGCTGCCGCGCGACGAGACCCTGCGCCTCGAGCCGCTGGACGATGTTCGTCGCCGAGGTGGGGTGCACCATCAGCCGCTCCCCCACCTTGGACATCGGCAGCTGCCCGGAGCCGGAGAAGGCCAGCAGGACGAGCGCCTCGTAGCGGGCGAAGGTCAGCCCGTGGACCCCGACGATGCCGTCGAACTCGCTGAGCAGCAGCTGCTGCACCCGCATGATCGACGTTGCCGACGCCATGGCGAGGGGCTGCGAGCGCGGCCCCCAGCGCGAGCGCCACAGCTCGGCGGCACGCCGGATCGGATCGAACGCCAGGCGAGGTCGGTCAGCCACCGGAGCAACCTAGCGAACGACCGCTTCCGGGGTGGCTCTCACGTCCGTCCGCGGGACATCGAGCCGAGAGGTCGGCGCGCGCGGCCGTCACCGGTGGAGCCTGGGGGTGAACCCGAGTCTGGCCGATGGAACGTGATGCGCCGAGAGGTCAGGAGCGGTCGGTCTGAAGCCCGCGGACGAACCGCTCCTGACCTCTCGAGGGGACGGCGCGGCATACCGGCGCCAAAGGTCACCTTTGGCGAGGTGGGTCGGTAGGCCGTTCCGGACCTCGGCGGGCTGGGTGGGGGTCAGCTGGGCGGCTGCGGGCCGCGGACCATCCGCACCTCGGGCAGGCCCGACCCCTCGTGCACCTTCGTGGCGCCGTCGGCGACGAACCCGTGCCGCCGGTAGAAGGCCTGCGCCCGCGCGTTGATCCCGAGCACCCACAACGACGCCGCGCGAGACCCGATGGCCGCGCTGAGCAGCCGTTCGGCGAGGCCCGAACCGTGAACCAGCGCAACGGTGTTGATGGAGTAGAGCTCCCACGCGGTCGGCGCGTCCGCGTCGCGGGTCACCCCGGCAGTGGCCATCCCGAGCACCTCGCCGTCCTCGTCGACCGCGACGAGGACCCGGGCGTCGGGATCGTCGACCTCGACGCGCATCCGAATCTTCTCAGCGCTCACGGTCGGGTTGAGAGCGGCCAGAAAGGCGGCCGGCATGTCCGCGGCATACGTCTCGCGCCAGACCTGGACGTGGACCACCCCGGCGGCCGGCGCGTCCTCGACGCGCATCGGGCGCACGGCATACCGGTCGTCAGGCGCCACTGGCCCGGGCGGCGAGAGCGGCCTCCAGCCGCTCCACCTTGCCGTCGAGCTCACCGGTCCACCCGGGCCGGATGTCGGCCTTGAGGACGAGGCTGACCCGCGGGCTCACGGCGGCGACGGCGTCGACCGCCGCCTTGATGACGGCGAGACACTCGTCCCACTCGCCCTCGATGGTCGTGAACATCGAGTCGGTCCGGTTGGGGAGGCCGCTGGCACGGACGACCTCGACCGCAACGGCGACGGCCTCGTGGACGGAACCGGTGTCGTCGGCGGCAGCAGCGGGCGAGACGGAGAAGGCGAAGAGCATGCCCCCACCGTATGCCGCCCGCGCGTCGCACGTCGGACGCCTGTCACCCCAGCTTGCGCTGGTAGCCGGGGCACAGCTCGACCACCTCGAAGCCGAGCGCGAGGTTGATGTCGACCATGAAGGCGTTGGTCTCGTCGTTCGTCGTCGACACGAGCTCCCGCTCCGGGTATGCCTGCTGGAGCCGGCGGAGGTTCTCCACCTTGATCGCGGTGCCGAGCCGGTGCCCGCGGTGCCCCTGGGCGACCATCGTCCCCCACTGCCACACCCGGGTCGGGACCCCGGCCGGGACGATGAGCTCCGTGTAGGCGACGACCTCGCCGGAGACCTCGTGGACCGCGACCGTCGTCAGTCGGTGGCGCTCCTGCTTCGCCTCGAGCGCGAGCATCTCCGCGTATCGCGCCGGGTCGAGCGTCTCCGGCTCGAACACCAGCACCCCCGTCGGGGCGTCGACACCGAGGAGGTTCATCACCCCGCAGAGCGACGGCCGCAGGGCCTCCGGGACGCCGCCGACGTGGGTCTCGAGACGGTAGGCGCCCTCGTATGCCGGTCGCGCCTTCTCCAGCAGCCCGTCGAGGAGGTCTGCGGCAACAGGCAGTCGGAGATGGCGGCAGATCTCCGTGTTGCCGTGCCGGGCGGCGAAGCGGCGGTAGGGGTGGTCGTCGCCGCCGTCCACCGGCACCATGAAGTCGGTGACCAGGGTCGTGCGGTCCTCGGCGGCGGCGCGCTCGACGAGCCGGGCGACGAGGGCGGCGCCAGCACCCCGCCGCGTGTGGGCCGGGTCGACCGCGACCTCGCACCACATCTGGGTCGTGTTGTCGTCACGCGGCAGCCAGAGCGTCGCGATGCCGGTCACCAGCCCGACCGCCTCGTCGCCCTCGTCGCCCTCGTCGATGGCCTCCCACATCTCCATCCGCTCGGCCGCGTCGACGTGCCGGAACTCCAGCAGCGACTCCTCCAAGGACGGCGGCTCGTTCCATGGCCGGTCGAGGCTCTTGGCGGCCACCAGGACGGCATAGGCGCGCCGGCACGCAGCGTCGTCGTGGACGTCCAAGAGGCGGGTGCGCATGGGCCGACGGTAGGCGGCCGGGCTGCCCGAGGGCGAGCAGTTTTCCCGGTCGAGGTGATCCGGGATGCTGGGACGCCGTCCATCACCTCACCCCACGGGACCTCGCTATCCCGCGAGCGCGGCGGTGAGGCCGTCGACCAGGCGGTCCACGTCGTCCTCGGAGGTGTAGGGCGCCAACCCGATCCGCAGTGCACCGGCGTCCCCGAGCCCGAGGTGCCTCGACGCCTCGAGGGCGTAGAACGACCCGGCCGGGGCGTTGACACCGCGGGCGCCGAGGAAGCGCTGGAGGTCCTTGCAGTCGTGCGCGGCGAACGACACCAGCAGCGTCGGCGTGCGTCGCTGGGCCCGCGACCAGACCGTCGCACCGAGGTCGACGAGCCGGGCCTCGAGGGCTACCCGGCTCTCCTCCTCGTGGGCCTGCATCACCGCCAGCGAGGTCAGCAGCCGCTCACGGCGGGAGCCTTCGCTCGGCACCGCCCCGGCGAGGAAGTCGATCGCTGCAGTCGTCCCGGCCATCAGCTCGTAGGGCAGCGTGCCGAGCTCGAACCGTTCGGGGACGGCGTCGCTCGAGGGCAGCAGCTTGTCGGGGTGGAGGGTCTCGAGCAGCTCGGGGCGACCGACGACCGCGCCACAGTGCGGGCCGAGGAACTTGTAGGGCGAGCACGCGTAGAAGTCGGCGCCGAAGGCCACCATGTCGACCGGGGCGTGGGCGGTGAGGTGCACGCCGTCGACGAAGAACCAGGCCCCGACGGCGTGGACGATGTCCGCGATGGCCGGGAGGTCGGGCATCGTCCCGATGAGGTTGGAGGCCCCCGTCACGGCGACGAGCCGAGTGCGATCGCTGACGAGCGCACCCACCACCCCAGGGTCGAGCTCGCCACTCGCCGGGTCGAAGTCAGCCCACCGGACGGTGGCACCGACCGCCTCGGCGGCCAGGACCCACGGACGGATGTTGGCGTCGTGGTCGAGGCGGCTGACGACGACCTCGTCGCCGGGTCCCCAGGCCTTGGCCATCGCCCGCGACAGCTCGAAGGTCACGGCCGTCATGCTGCGACCGAAGACGACCCCGCGCGGGTCACCGCCGACGAGGTCGGCGAGGGCGGACCGAGCGCCCTGCACCGCGGCCTCGGCGTTGCGTTCGGCAGTGGTCACGCTGCCGCGGTTGGCCAGCGGCGAGGTCATCGTGCGGGCGATGGCGTCGGCGACGACGGACGGGGTCTGCGACCCCCCGGGACCGTCGAAGTGCGCGGCGGCGCCGTGCAGCGAGGGGAAGTGGGCCCGGAAGGCCGCGACGTCGAAGGTCGTGCTTCCGGGTGTGGTCGTGCGGGCAGCGGTGGTCACATCGCCCATTGTCACGGCACCCGGAGGACGGCGACGCCGTGGCCCCCGAGCTCGACCCCGCCGGGGGTCTGCCGGGTGGTCGACGGGTCCCAGGCGAGCACGATCTCGGCGGTCCCGTCTGAGCCCTCGTCGACGCCGGGGACCGGGACCTCGAGCGGGTGCTCGCTGCCGTTGCACACCAGCCGGATCCGGCCGCGCGAGACCGTGATCCACTCGCCGTCGGGGTCGCTGACGACCTCCACCCGGTCCAGCCGGTCGTCGGTCAGCTCGGGATCCCTGCGGCGCTCGACGATGAGCGCGGCATACCACTCGAGCATCCGGGCGTGGTCCGCGTCGCCCAGCTCCGCCCAGGCGAGGACGCTGCGGTCTCGCGTCGCCGCGTCCTGCGGGTCCGGCACGTCGACACCGTCCCAGCCGTGGCCGGAGAACTCCTTCCGCCGACCCTCCCGGACGGCTTCGGCGAGCTCCGGCTCCTCGAAGTCGGTGAAGAACTGCCACGGGGTCGAGGCGGCCCACTCCTCCCCCATGAAGATCATGGGGGTGAACGCGGACAGGAGGTAGAGCGCCGACCCGATGGCCTGCTGACCCGCGGTGATGCTCTCCGAGATCCGGTCTCCGAGAGCGCGGTTGCCGACCTGGTCGTGGGTCTGGAGGTAGCCGACGAACTGTCGGCCCGGATGGACCTCGGGGTCGACCGGGGCACCCCAGTCGGTGCCCCGAAAGCTCGACCACCGTCCGTCGTGGAGGAACACCTCCGACATCGTCTTGGCGATGACTCCCCGCTTCGCGAAGTCGGCGTAGTAGCTCTCCGACTCACCGGTCAGCGCTGCGTGCAGGGCGTGGTGGACGTCGTCGGCCCACTGGGCGCTCATCCCCATGCCGCCCTCCTCGGTGGGCGTGACCATGGTCGGGTCGTTGAGGTCGCTCTCGGCGATGAGGGTGAGCGGCCGGCCGAGCCGCTTGGCGAGAGCGTCGGTCTCGTCGGCGAGCTGGGCCAGCAGGTGACGTCGGGAGTCGTCACGCAGCTCGTGCACGGCGTCGAGGCGCAGGGCGTCGACGTGGAAGTCGCGGAACCACCGCAGGGCGTTGTCGACGATGAAGCGCCGCACGACGTCGGACCCGGTGTCGTCGAGGTTGACGGCCGCTCCCCACGGAGTGTGGTGGGCCTCGGTGAAGTAGGGCCCGAACTCCGAGAGGTAGTTGCCGCTCGGTCCGAGGTGGTTGTAGACGACGTCGAGGCAGACGCCCAGGCCCCGGTTGTGGCAGGCGTCGACGAAGCGCTGGAGGCTGGCCGGACCGCCGTAGGGGTCGTGCACGGCATACAGGTCGACGCCGTCGTATCCCCAGCCCCACCGGCCGGGGAAGGCGGCGACCGGCATCACCTCGACGACGTCGACCCCGAGGGCGATGAGGTGGTCGAGGCGCGTGATGGCCGCGTCGAAGGTGCCCTCGGGCGTGAAGGTGCCGATGTGCAGCTCGTAGAACACCCCACCCAGGGCGCCCCGCCCACGGCGCGGCCCCCGCCACTGCACGTCACCCCAGACCCGCAGCGCCGTGTCGAAGGTGCGGCTGGACCCGTGCACACCGCGGGGTTGCCAGGGGCTGCGCGGGTCGGGCCGCGGGGCGCTCCCGTCGACCCGGAACGCGTAGTCGAGCGGGTATGCCGGGTCCTGGCCGGCGCGCCACACCCACCACCCGCCGGGGGCAGGGTCCATCGGGCTCGTCGTGACGACGCCGCCCACCGGGGAGACGTCGATGTCGACGCGCTTGGCCCGGGGTGCCCAGACGCGAATCTCCTTGTCAGGCATGGTTCCTCACCAACAGAGCGACGGGAAGGTCACGGAGCAGCTCCGCGAGCGGGAGGGTGTCCTCGACGGTCAGCTCGCGGCCGGTCAGGAGGTCCCGCCAGGTCCCCGGGGGCACCGCGACGGTCGCACCGTCCCAGTCGCCGAGCGAACCGGCGAGCCGGGTGGCGATGGCGACGACCTGGGGACCGTCGGCCGCTCCGCGGGTCACCGCGACCGCGTGCTCCGTGGTCGTGGGGGCGACGGCCCAGGTCGCCTCCCCCCCGACGAACCACTCCGGGTGGTCGCGTCGGAGCCGGAGGGCGCGCGAGGTCACGAGGAGCTTCTCGTCGGACAGGTCGGCCGGCGGCTCGCCGGCATCGAGACGCGACAGGCGGGTTCGCCGATCGGCGACGTCGACGTCGCGGCGGTTGTCGGGGTCGACGAGGCTGAGGTCGACCAGCTCGGTGCCCTGGTAGACGTCGGGCACCCCGGGCAGGACGAGCTGCAGGAGCTTCTGGCCCAGGGTCGTGGCGCGGACGAGCGGCGCGGTCTGCGCGACCCACGACTCGACGTGGGCCACGAGCTCCGGGTCGTCGAGGACGCCGTCGACGAAGGCGGACACCGCAGACTCGTACGCCTCGTCGACGTCGGTCCACCGAGTGCGGACCTTGGCCTCGCGAATCGCCTTCTGGGCGTTGGCCTGCAGCCGCTCCCGGTCGATCGGCCAGACGCCGACGAGGGTCTGCCAGAGGAGGTACTCGGTCGCACCGTCCAGCTCTGCGGATCGGACGGGCCGGGCCAGCTCCTGCGCCCGACGGACCCAGGCCTGCCACTCGTGAGCGCGTTCGGACAGGGCGGCGAGCCGGGCCCGCACGTCCTCGGAACGCTTCGTGTCGTGGGTCGACAGCGTCGTCATCGTCGTCGGGTGGCTCAGAGCGGTCCGCTCGACGAAACGGAACAGCTCGTCGGGGGCGACGGCGAAGTGGTCGGGGTCTCCGCCGACCTCGTTGAGGGCGACGAGTAGCTGCCACCGGTAGAAGGTGGTGTCCTCGATCCCCTTGGCCATCACCGGTCCACACGTCTGCTGGAAGCGGACGACGAGGTCGGCGAGCTCCGGCGGACCGACCTCACCACGACGGCCGAGGACCGCGTCGACGACGGCCTCGAGGGTGGCGTGGTCGTCTTCGGGCAGATCGGCGCGGGCCCGGTCCGCGGCGTCGGCGATGACCCGGACGGCTTCGTCGTCGGCCGGGATCCCAGGGACGATGTAGGCCCGGTAGCGGTCCATCCAGACCAGCATGGCCGAGACGGTGCGGGTGAGGGCGTCGACCGGCTCGTCGGGCAACACGTCGTGGAGGCGGCGCACGAGGCGACGCACCTCGGCGACGAGCATGTCGTCCACGATCTCGCGTTTGGCCCGGATCGTTGTCTCCCCCAACGTGGTTCGCACACCGGAGACCAGGGCGAGGAAGTCGGTGAGCGGCTCGCGTCCGGCCGGGTCGACGAAGATCCCGCCGAGCCGCCACAGCAGGTCGTAGCCGGTCGTGCCGGCGCAGGCCCACTCGCTCGGGAGCGCCTCGTCCCCCTCGAGGATCTTCTCCGCGACGACCCATGCACCGTCGGTGAGGTCGGCCAGCCGGTCGAGGTACCCCTTCGGGTCGGCGAGACCGTCGGGGTGGTCGATGCGCAGGCCGTCGATCGACCCGTCGGCAAGCAGCTGCCGAAGCAGCTCGTGCGACTCGGCGAACACGCGCTCGTCCTCGACGCGGATGGCGATCAGCGAGGTGACGTCGAAGAACCGCCGGTAGTTGAGGTCGGTCAGCCCCTCCCGCCAGTGCGCGACGCGCCAGTGCTGCGCCCCGACGAGGTCGGCCAGCGGCATACCTTCTGTGCCGGGGGCGACGGGCAGCTCGTGCTCGTAGTAGCGCACCACCGTCTCTTCGCCCTGCGGTCCTCCGTCGGCCGCGACGACGAGTTCACCTGCCGCGAGGGCCTCCTCGAGGCTCCCCCCGAGGAAGGGCATCAGGAGCCGGCCGTCCTCGACGGCCCAGTCGACGTCGAACCAGTGGGCCCGCTCCGAGGCCTCACCGCCGCGCAGCACCTCCCACAGCGGGGCGTTGCCCCACTCCGGGACCGGCACCGCCATGTGGTTCGGCACGACGTCGACGATGACGCGCAGACCAGCTGCGTGGACCGCGGCGACCATCGCGTCGAAGGCCTCACGGCCACCGGCCTCCTGGTTCAGCCGGGTGTGGTCCAGCACGTCGTAGCCGTGCTCGGACCCGGCGACGGGCGCCAGGATCGGTGAGAGGTAGGCGTGGGTCACGCCCAGGTCGGCGAGGTAGGGGGCCAGCTCGGCCACGGCGTCGAACCCGAATCCCGGTCGCACCTGCAGCCGGTAGGTGGAGACGGGCGTGGGTCGGCCGGCGCTCACGCGCCGGCCTCCTGCGGAGCGCGCAGGACCATCGTGCTGCGCGCCTGGATGGTGACCTGGGTGCCGGGCTCGATGACCGTCACCGCGGACGCGGACGACGACGCCATCGCGACGGTCGTCGGGTCCGGCGCGCCCCCTGCGGCATGGGGAGCGGGCTCGGCGGCGGCGGTGTCCACCTCGATGAACCACTCGCTGCCGTATGCCGCCTCGGGCAGGGTGAAGGCGATGGAGTCGCTGTGGGCGTTGAAGATGACCAGGAAGGAGTCCCCTCGGATCTTCTCCCCGCGACGGTCCGACTCCGGGATCGCCATGCCGTTGAGGAAGACCATGAGGGAGCGGGCGTAGCCGTTGCGCCAGCCCTCCTCGTCCATGTGCTCGCCGCTCGGCATGAACCAGGCGACGTCGCCGAGCTCGCTCTCGCCGCCGTGGTCGGCACTGCCCGCGAAGAACCGCCGTCGACGGAAGACCGGGTGGTCGGCGCGCAGCCTGACGATCCGCTGGGCGAAGCCGAGCAGCTGCTTCTGGTCCTCGTCGAGGTCCCAGTCGATCCACGAGAGCTCGTTGTCCTGGCAGTAGGCGTTGTTGTTGCCGTCCTGGGTGCGACCGATCTCGTCGCCGTGCGCGATCATCGGCACACCCTGCGAGAGGAGCAGCGTCGTCAGGAGGTTGCGCTGCTGGCGCAGCCGCAGGGCGCGGATCGCCGGGTCGTCGGTCGGCCCCTCGGCCCCGCAGTTCCACGACCGGTTGTGGCTCTCACCGTCGTTGCTGTCCTCGCCGTTGGCCTCGTTGTGCTTCTCGTTGTAGGACACCAGGTCCCGCAGGGTGTAGCCGTCGTGGGCGATGATGAAGTTGACCGACGCGATGGGCTTGCGGCCGGAGTGCTCGTAGAGGTCGGAGGACCCGGTGAAGCGGGAGGCGAACTCCCCCAGGGTCGCCGGCTCGCCGCGCCAGAAGTCGCGCACGGTGTCGCGGTACTTGCCGTTCCACTCCGTCCACAGCGGCGGGAAGTTGCCGACCTGGTAGCCGCCGTCGCCGACGTCCCAGGGCTCGGCGATGAGCTTGACCTGGCTGACGACCGGGTCCTGCTGGACGAGGTCGAAGAACGCCGACAGCTTGTCGACCTCGTGGAACTGGCGGGCGAGGGTGGCCGCGAGGTCGAAACGGAAGCCGTCGACGTGCATCTCGGTCACCCAGTAGCGCAGCGAGTCCATGATGAGCTGGAGCACGTGGGGATGACGCATCAACAGCGAGTTCCCCGTGCCGGTCGTGTCGTAGTAGTGGGCGGGGTCCTCCTCGACGAGCCGGTAGTAGGCGTTGTTGTCGATCCCCCGGAAGCACAGCGTCGGGCCGAGGTGGTTGCCCTCCGCCGTGTGGTTGTAGACGACGTCGAGGATCACCTCGATGTCGGCCTCGTGGAGGGCCTTGACCATGCCCTTGAACTCGGTGACCTGCTGGCCGCGCGTGCCGTAGGCGGTATACCCGTTGTGGGGGGCGAGGAAGCCGATGGTGTTGTAGCCCCAGTAGTTGCGCAGACCCTTCTCGAGGAGGGTGAAGTCCTGGACGAACTGGTGCACCGGCATCAGCTCGATCGCGGTGACCCCGAGGTTGGTGAGGTGGGCGATCGTCGCGGGGTGGGCGATCCCGGCATACGTCCCGCGGATCTCCTCGGGCACCTCGGTGAGCTGCTCCGTCAGGCCCTTGACGTGGGCTTCGTAGATCACGCTCTCGTGGTACTCGTGCCCCGGCTGCCGGTCCTGGCCCCAGTCGAAGAACGGGTTGGTGACCACCGACATCAGCGTGTGTCCGAGGCTGTCCGTCGTCGTCGCCTTGGCGTCCAGGCCCGCGTTCTTCGCGCCGAACGCGTAGGAGAACAACGACGGGTCGCCGTCCATCTCGCCGTCGATCGCCTTGGCGTAGGGGTCGAGGAGGAGCTTGGCGGGGTTGCACCGGTGACCCTGGGCCGGGTCGTAGGGGCCGTGCACGCGGAAGCCGTAGCGCTGGCCCGGCTGGAGCCCGGGGATGAACCCGTGCCAGACGAAGCCGTCGACCTCGGGGAGGACGATCCGGGTCTCGGCACCGGCGTCGTCGATGAGGCACAGCTCGACCTGGTCGGCGACCTCGGAGAACAGAGCGAAGTTCACGCCCGTGCCGTCGTAGGTGGCTCCGAGGGGGTAGGGCTTGCCCGGCCAGGTCTGCAATGTGTCCCTTTCGAGTGGTGCGCGAGGTGGTCGCCGCGCGAGGGACCGGGGCGTCTCTGGCGCGGCCGAGGACATCCTAGGGTCCGGAAGGACGGCCGACGATGTCTCCTACCCGCTACGGGGCCCTTCGACTCAACGGACGGGAGTTCGCGGGACGAGTCAACGGCCGAGCACGTCGGCGAGCAGCGGGGCGTCGCGGTCCTTGACCGACAGCATGGTCCGGTCGTCGACGTCGACCGGGATCGGCCAGGTCAGGCCGAGTGCGGGGTCGAGCGGCGTGACGGCCTGCCCGGGCATGCCCGGTGCCCACTCGGTGCTGAAGCCGTAGAGGTACTGCGTGCCCTCCTCGAGCGCCTGGAAACCGTTGCCGACACCGTTCGGGACGAGCACCTGGGTGCCGGGCACGAGGTCGACCGTCACGACGGCACCGACGGTCGGGGAGTCGGCCCGCAGGTCGACGTAGACCCCGTATGCCGCGCCGGCGGCCACGGTGACGACCTTGCTCATCGACTCCGCGTGGAGCCCGCGGACGCCGCCGCGGGCGGTCTCCGTGAGGTTGAGCTGCAGGAACGCGCCGAGGTCGGGGAGCCCGGCCTCGAGCCAGGACGAGCGGCGGTAGTACTCGCGTACGGTGCCTCGCTCGTCGGTCACCTGCTTGAGGGTGACGATCTTGAGGTCGGCGATCGCGGCGCCGGCGACGGACAGGGGCACGATGACGGGGTAGTCCACGGGCCGACAGCCTAACGGCGGGGCGGGGAGCGCTCCCCATGGGCGACGTCCGCGCTGCCGCCTACGCTGGATCTCGTCGCGGATCCGGAGCCGTGACGGCCCGGAAGGTGGCGACGGATGGCGGTCTTCGCCAAGGGGGCGGACCCCGAGCAGCTCGAGCGGCTGGCCGCCGAGCTGCAGCACGACGCCAACAGCGTCCGGTCGTCCTGCATGGTCGCCGGGACCGCCGTACGCTCCCTCGGCGACAGCTGGGCAGGGGGTGACGTCGGTGCGCTCGTGGCGTCGTGGCCCCGCAGCGAGGTCGCGCTGGCGAATGCCGCGCGGACGCTCGCGACCATGTCGGAGACGGTGCGGCGACAGGCGGCCCAGCAGCGAGGGGCGAGCGCCGGTCGGCTCCCGGGTGCTGGAGCAGGCCTGGGGTTCGCGTCCGGCTCCGGCTCCGGCGCCCTTCCTGCGCCGTCGGCCGCGGAGGGCTCCGGCTCGGGTGCGCCGCCCCAGGGACCGCCCTCGCCCCAGAAGGACGAAGGTGCCGTCGGCGGGCTCGCCGGGCCGGCGCCCGTCCACGACGAGCAGGACACCGGACCGGGTGCCGAGGCCGCCGAGGGAAACGGCGCGACGTGGGCGCAGTCGATGACCGGCCAGGCGCCGCACGCCAAGGACGCCGACCTCGCCCTCCTCGCGGGTGACTCCTACCCCGGCGTGCGGGCCCGGATCGCCGGTGGCCCGGCGGTGGTGGGGCAGTACGACTCCTACTCGCAGATCTATCCCGACCAGCTCAAGACGATGGGTCTCGACCCGGCGCTGTTCCAGACCTCGGTGGGGATGAGCGCAAGCCTCTACCGCGATGAGAGCGGCCGCTACGTCCTCGCCTTCGCCGGGACCGACTCGGGCGGCGACGCCTTCGAGGACGTCACGGAGGGGTTGGGCCTCGCCCCCGGCCTGCCCGGCGCCCAGTACATGCAGGCCTGCGTGCTCGCCCAGCGCGTCCAGGCCGCCCTCGGACCGGACGCCGGCAACCTCGTGTTCACCGGCCACTCGCTGGGCGGCGGGCTGGCCGCCGTCGCCTCCATCGCCACCGGGGCGCCGGCCGTGACCTTCAATGCTGCGGGCCCGGGTCACAGCTCCATCACCTTCGCCCACGACGTCAGCACCGATCCGGCGACCCGATCGAGGCCCACGCTCATGACGGTCCTCGGGCTGGCGGTGCAGGGCCAGGTCCGGGCATACCACGTCGCCGGGGACGCACTGACCTCGAGCCAAGAGGCCACCCCGCTGCCCGACGCGCTCGGCTTCCCCATCCGGCTCGACCCTCTCCTCAGCATCTCGGGTGGGCTCGAGACGACGGTCGCCAACGGGATCTCCCAGCACGGCATGGACTCGGTCATCGCCGCGATCACCCGGGGGTATGCCGTGGGCACGCCGGGCAGGTAAGCGCCCTCGCCAGCCACGACGTCCGCACGAAGCGGACACCGGTGTCGCGTCGGCGCGGACGTCACGTCGTCAGCAAACGCAACGTCCGCACGGAGGGCACACCGGTGTCGCGTCGGCGCGGACGTCACCGGCAGTGACGGTGCCCCGGGCCTCAGGTGAGGGCAGCGACGAGCTGGTCGGCCGCGGCATACGGGTCGGTCGTCCCGTCGACGACCTCGGCGGCGAGACGGTCGACGCTCTCGTCGTGGCGCAGGTCGCCCATCCGCGACCGGAGCCGCGCGAGGGCGATGGCCTCGATCTCGTCCGCGGCGCGGGCGACCCGGCGGCGACGCAGCCCGCCGCCCTCGGTGAGCCACGCGAGGTGGGCGTCGATGGCCTCCATCAGCTCGTCGATCCCCTCCCCCCTGGCCGCGACGGTCTTGACGACCGGCGGCTGCCAGAGCCCCGGGTCCTTGCGGTTGCCGAGCGAGATCATGTGGCGGAGGTCGCGGACGGTCGTCGCGGCGCCGTCGCGGTCGGCCTTGTTGACGACGAAGACGTCCCCGATCTCGAGGATGCCGGCCTTAGCCGCCTGGATGCCGTCACCCATCCCCGGGGCGAGCAGCACGAGGGTCGTGTCGGCGAGCCCGGCGACCTGCACCTCGGACTGGCCGACCCCGACGGTCTCGACGACGATGACGTCGCAGCCCGCGGCGTCGAGTACCCGCAGGGCCTGCGGCGTCGACCACGACAGCCCGCCGAGGTGGCCGCGCGAGGCCATCGAGCGGATGTAGACCTCCGGGTCGAGGGCGTGGTCCTGCATCCGGATCCGGTCACCCAGCAACGCTCCTCCCGAGAACGGCGACGAGGGGTCGACGGCGAGGATGCCGATCCGCCGGCCCCGGCCCCGCAGGGCGCCGACCAGGGCGTTGGTCGAGGTCGACTTGCCGACGCCGGGAGACCCGGTGATGCCGATGACGTGCGCGTGCCCGGTATGCGGCGCGAGGGCGGCCATCACCTCGCGCAACGCCGGGTGGGCGTCCTCGACCAAGGAGATGAGGCGGGCGACGGCGCGCGGCGAACCCGCCCGCGCCGCGGTGACGAGGGAGGGGACGTCGACGGCTCGGGCCACCGGAGGGGGTTCAGCTCGCGGCGGGTACGCGCAGGATGAGCGCGTCACCCTGACCGCCGCCACCGCACAGGGCAGCCGCGCCGACGCCGCCGCCGCGCCGACCGAGCTCGAGGGCGAGGTGGAGCACCAGGCGGGCCCCCGACATCCCGATCGGGTGGCCGACCGCGAGGGCGCCCCCGTTGACGTTGACCTTGTCGGCGTCGACGCCGAGCAGCTTGGTCGAGGCGAGCCCGACCGCGGCGAAGGCCTCGTTGATCTCGATGAGGTCGAGGTCGGCCGCGGTGATGCCCTCCTTGGCGCAGGCGGCGTTGATCGCGTTGGCCGGCTGGGCCTGCAGGCTCGAGTCGGGGCCGGCGACGACGCCGTGGGCGCCGATCTCGGCGATCCAGGCCAGCCCCAGCTCCTCTGCCTTGGCCTTGCTCATGACGACGACGGCGGCCGCCCCGTCGGAGATCTGCGAGGCCGACCCGGCGGTGATGGTACCCGTCGTGGAGAAGGCGGGCCGCAGCTTGGCCAGCGTCTCCACGCTCGTGTCGGCCCGCACGCCCTCGTCGGCCTTGAACTCCACCGGGTCGCCCTTGCGCTGCGGGACCGAGATGCTGACGACCTCGTCGTCGAAGAGCCCGTCCTTCCAGCCCCGGGCCGCGAGCTCGTGCGACCGGGCCGCGAAGGCGTCCTGCTCCTCGCGGGTGAAGGCGAGGTCACCGGCGTTGGCCTGCTCGGTCAGGGCGCCCATCGGCTGGTCGGTGAAGGCGTCCCAGAGACCGTCGGCGGCCATGTGGTCCTACATCGCGACGTCGCCGTACTTGAAGCCCTCGCGCGACTTCTCGAGCAGGTGGGGCGCGTTGGTCATCGACTCCTGGCCGCCGGCGACGACGATCTCGAACTCCCCCGCCCGGATCAGCTGGTCGGCGAGCGCGATCGCGTCCAGGCCCGAGAGGCAGACCTTGTTGATCGTCAGCGACGGCACGTCGAGGGGGATGCCGGCCTTGACGGCGGCCTGACGGGCGGGCATCTGCCCCGCGCCGGCCTGGAGCACCTGGCCCATGATGACGTAGTCGACCTGGTCGGGGGCCACGCCGGCCTTCTCGAGCGCGCCCTTGATGGCGAACCCCCCGAGGTCGGCCCCCGAGAAGTCCTTGAGCGAGCCGAGCAGGCGGCCCATCCCGGTGCGGGCTCCCGCGACGATGACGGTCGGGTTGGTGGTCATTTTTCCATCCTCCACAGGGGGCCTCAACGGCGTTGGTGAACTCCCCGCACCCTATCGGCGGTGCGCCCTGCGCTCACCGAGAGCCGGGGGTGGCGCTGGCCACACGGCACTCCCCGGGGGCTTGTGTCGGCAGCCCCGGCAGGTCTAAGCCTGTTCCCGTGACGACTGACGCGGCCGCCGGGAGCGGCACCAAGGACGACCCGTGGCGGCTGACGACGGCGCCCGGCACCTCGGCATACACGATGTGGCGGGACGAGACCACCGACCCGCCGACGCTCGTCTGCCAGGTGGGCTCGACGACCTTGAAGTACCAGGCGCGGGCGATCGACGACGCCGTCGCGTGGCTGCGGCAGCAGGGCGACTGGGTGCCCCTCGGAGCCGCCGACGAGCTGAAGCCGGCGGCCGACGGGAGCCTCGAGGCGTTCGGGCGCGCGGGGGACAACCCCGTCGGCGGGTGGTACGGGCTGCGGAAGGGCTACCGCGGGCGGTTCGGGATGTATCTGCCGCCGCTGCTCGAGGCGCTCGGCCTCGTCGAGCTCACCCACGACAAGCGGGGCAACCAGGTCCGCGCCCTCTGATTCCGAGCCCCTTGATGCCTCAGGTGGGGCGCACCGTGACGACGGACTTCGTCAGCTGACCGAGCGCCACGATGTGCCCGTCGCAGGTCGCCTCCACCTCGAGGAAGGCCAGTCGCCTGCTGCGGCGCAGCAGTCGGGCGGTCGCTTCGACCCGCTCCCCCACCGGCGCGACGACGATGAGCTGGACGGCAGAGGCGTGCGTGACCGCGTGCTCGTCGGGCGCCAGCTCGGGCAGGACGGCGAGGTATGCCGCCAGCTCCATCGCCGCCGAGAGCGCCGCCGCGTGAGCGCCGCCGACGCCGTTGCCGGCCAGCGCCGACACCACGAAGTGGACCCCGTGCTCCGGCGCCGACTCGTCGAGGAGCGACAGGCCGAGGGCTGCAGCCAGGGGAACCGCGAGGGCGGGAGCGGCCCGCTCGGCCGCGGTCGGGACGAGGGGATGGGACATGCGATAGATCCTCGTCCCCCGAGATGAACGCCGGGCGACGTCGGGCGGTCAGGCCCTGTCGCGATGCCCACACGGCATACCCCGCGGTATGCCGTGGTGCTCGCCCTAGGCTCGGTCCCATGAGCGACTTCCCGCACCTGTTCACCGCCATCGACCACGTCGGCGTCGCCGTGGCCGACCTCGACGTCGCCATCGCGTTCTACCGCGACACCTACGGCATGGTCCTCGCTCACGAGGAGGTCAACGAGGAGCAGGGTGTGCGCGAGGCGATGATGAGCGTCGGCGAATCCGGTTCGTGCGTACAGCTGCTCGCGCCGCTGACCCCCGAGTCGACGATCGCGAAGTTCCTCGACACCAAGGGACCGGGGATCCAGCAG
>NZ_JANXRJ010000031.1 GCF_025353065.1 Lapillicoccus sp. | reverse complement strand
TGTTGCGGTGAGATCCGCGTTCTGGAGGTGCGATGCCGGAATTGCCCGGATCTCACCGCAACACGTGGGTTCGGGGGTCAGGGGTCTTCAGGGGCGGTCGCCGGGAGCCGGGGGCTCGTCGCGACGGAGGTCGGGGTCGGTCTCGGGGGTGATCTCGGCGGACCAGCTCTCCTCGCGCGCCCAACGCTCGCGCCGGCCCCTGGAGATGGAGGCGCGCATCCGGCGGTAGATCGGCCAGGCGATCGCGGCGAGGACCAGGACGACGACGAGGTTGAACCAGCTGAAGCCTCCGTTGGACGCCACGGTCGGCAGGGACGCGAGGGCGGGAGCAGAGGTCAGCAGGTCGGCCATGGGAGGAGTTTAGGCGGCCCGGTCGCCGGTACCCTCGCGGTCATGAGCAGCCAGCCGCCGTCCGAGACCCCGGAGTCTGCGGAGGCCCCGGCTACCCCGGAGTCCCCAGCCGCCTCGGCGCCGTTCTTCGACCGGGTCCGGGACTTTCTCCTGGGGCACCCGGAGCACCCGGAGCACCCGGAGCACCCGGAGGACGCGGGCGGCGGTGCAGAACCGGGCAGCTGACCCGTTGTGTGCGCCGTTCCTGCCGGCGGCGGTGCACAACCGGGCAGCTGACCCGTTGTGTGCGCTCCGGGCCGGTCGGGCCTAGGGCGTGTCTCCAGTTTGAGTTGAGCCACAGGACCACAGCGCGCAGGACGACAGTGCGCAGGACCGCGCCGGCGCGGTAGGCAGGGCGAGCTTGTCGTAGCCAGTGGCCAAGGCCATGATCCCGGGTGCAAGACGACAAGCGTAGCGACGATCCACGGTTGGGGAAGCGCGTCGACGGGGGCGCTCACGGTCAGGACGTGACGACACCCGCGCCCACATCTTGACCTCGATGTCCGGCCCGAGGAGCATGGAGAGCCCGGGGGATCTGCACCACGAGGAGGTCCGATGAGGCTCGCCCGCCGAGGAGTGTGTCTCGTGACCACCCACCACTGGAGGAGAGAAACGCCTCCAGGAACCTCGGGCTACCGAGTTGCCCGCCATGTGGCCACCGCTCTGCACCACTACTAAGAGCTCAACTGCAGGCCAGGGCAACGCAGTCAAGACCTCTCCGATCAGGCGGGCGGGGTCTCGCATGGTGCGGCCGCCAATGTCGGATGCCACGGAACTGGCCCTGCCGCAGCTACGGCAGTGAGCAGCACGATCCCGACCACTTGGCGTTTCCAACGTCGGCGCAGGCCGACATGCCAGCTCTAGGAGGATGCTGTGGTGTCAAGCAGGAAGTCCCTGTCGTGCAGGACGAACATGCACCACCACTGGGAGGCCGCCCGGACCCCGGACGGCGCCCGCTACGAGCGCTGCGCCCGGTGCTTGAAGGAGCGTCCGGACGGTTTGAGCGCCGGCACGAAGGCGGGAATGGGGATCGGGGGCGGCGGCTAGGCGTCCTTGATCTCGGCCAGCACGGAGCCGCTGGTCACCGTGGCGCCGACCTCGGCGGTGAGGCCCGAGATGACGCCGGCCTTGTGGGCGGTGATCGGCTGCTCCATCTTCATCGCCTCGATGACGACCACCGTCTGGCCCGCCTCGACCGTGTCGCCGTCGGCGACCGAGACCTTGACCACGGTGCCCTGCATCGGCGCGGTCAGCGCGTCGCCCGACACCGCCGCGGCCGACGTCCGGCCACCGGATCGCCGCGGGGCCTTCTTCTTGCCGCCGGCCCCACCGCCGACGCCGCCGCCGAACGAGATCCCCCCGGGCAGGACGACCTCGAGCCGCTTGCCGCCGACCTCGACGACCACTCGGTGCCGCTCCTGCTCGTCCGCCGCGTCGGGAGCGTCGGCCGGCCCCCCGGCATACGCCTCGATCTGGTTGTCGAAGTCGGTCTCGATCCAGCGCGTGTGGATGGTGAAGGGTGCGTCGGCGTCGGCGGGTGCGAAGGCGGGGTCGCGCACCACGATGCGGTGGAAGGGCAGCACCGTGGGCATCCCCTCGACGACGAACTCGTCGAGGGCGCGGCGGGCGCGCTCGAGGGCCTCCTGCCGGGTGCGTCCGGTGACGATCAGCTTGGCGAGCATCGAGTCGAACGCCCCGCCGATCACATCGCCCTCGACCACGCCGGAGTCGACCCGCACGCCGGGACCCGAGGGCTGGAGGTAGCGCACCACGGTGCCCGGCGCGGGCAGGAAGCCGCGCCCAGCGTCCTCGCCGTTGATGCGGAACTCGATCGAGTGGGCGTGCGGCTCGGGGTCGTCGAAGCCGAGGGCCTCGCCGTTGGCGATCCGGAACTGCTGGCGGACGAGGTCGATTCCCGTGACCTCTTCGGAGACCGGGTGCTCGACCTGGAGGCGGGTGTTGACCTCGAGGAACGAGATGACACCGTCAGGTCCGACGAGGAACTCGCACGTCCCCGCGCCGGTGTAGCCCGCTTCGGAGAGGATCGCCTTCGAGGCGCGGACGAGCTCGGCGTGCTGGTGGTCGGTGAGGAAGGGCGCGGGGGCCTCCTCGACGAGCTTCTGGTTGCGCCGCTGCAGCGAGCAGTCGCGCGTCGAGACGACGACGACGGTGCCGTGAATGTCGGCGAGACACTGGGTCTCGACGTGGCGCGGGTGGTCGAGGAAGCGCTCGACGAAGCACTCGCCGCGACCGAAGGCCGTGACCGCCTCGCGGACGGCGGACTCGTAGAGGTCGGGGATCTCCTCGATCGTCCGGGCGACCTTGAGGCCGCGACCGCCCCCGCCGTATGCCGCCTTGATGGCGACGGGGAGGCCGTGCTCCTTCGCGAAGGCGACGACCTCGTCGGGACCCTCGACCGGGTCCTTCGTGCCGGGCACGAGCGGCGCACCGGCCTTCGTCGCGATGTGCCGGGCCTTGACCTTGTCGCCCAGCGAGTCGATGGCCTGCGGGCCCGGGCCGATCCAGATCAGCCCGGCGTCCAGCACGGCCTGGGCGAAGCCGGCGTTCTCGCTGAGGAAGCCGTAGCCGGGGTGGACCGCGTCGGCGCCGGACTGCTTGGCGATCTCGAGGATCTTGTCCTGGACGAGGTAGCTCTCGCCGGGGGTCGAGCCGCCGAGGGCGTAGGCCTCGTCGGCGACCCGGACGTGGAGGGCGTCGCGGTCGGGGTCGGCGTAGACGGCGACGGAGGCATAGCCCGCGTCCTTGCACGCGCGGGCGACACGGACGGCGATCTCGCCCCGGTTGGCGATCAGCACCTTGGAGATCTGCGGCATGGCTCGGAGCCTAGCGTCAGCCCGGTCGGATGGCGGTCGGAGGCCACCGGTCAGGCATGACCGCGGGGAAAGGCCTCCGCGACGGCGTCCCAGAAGCTCTCCCGCAGGTCACCGCGCGCCTCGTCGTTGATGTCGTAGACGCCGAGCCGGGCCGAGAGGTCGGTCAGCAGCGTCCGGTCGAGATCGCTCGGGATGTAGGGCTTCTCGCTGAGCAGGCCTGCGCGGTCGGCCGCGGTCGCGGTCGCGGCCCACGTCGCGACGACGCCGTGGCAGACCTCGTCGATGAGGTCGCGCTCGGCCGCGGTCAGCCCGGTCCGGTAGCCCGAGTCGCCGCCGCTGGAGCTGGAGTAGACGAGGGTCCGACCGGCGGCCGGTCCGGAGGGTGCGGGCGCCGCGGGCATGACCGGGTGGTGCGACGCGAGGGCCGGGACGCGGGGCTTGGGACGGGCGAGGTCGGCGGGCGTCGGGACGTCCGGTCGGGCCAGGACGGGACCGGCGTCGGGCTGCTGCTCACCGGCTGCCACTGAGACGGGAACCGTTGCGGGGAGGGGCTCCTCGGCCCGCTGTCGGACGTGCACCGTCTCATCGATGATCGTGGAGTCGATCGTGACGATGCCGTCGGACTCGCGGATGAGGTGGCTCGACACGGCGTAGGGCCTGCCGTTGGCGTCGGGCACGGCGAGGACGACGACCTGCACCCCGTGGCTCTGTGCCTCCTCGACGGCCTCGGTGAGGTCGTCGTCGCCCGACACGAGGTAGATGACGTCGACGACCCGTCCGCGGCCGTGGGAGGCGAGGTCGAGGCCGATCCGCAGGTCCACGCCCTTCTGCTCGCCGTTGGGTGAGGTGCGGCCGAGCCGCAGCTTGACGCGCGGGAGCATCCCGATGGCGTTCTGCTCCTGGCTCGGTCCGCCGGAGCCGCGCGTGCCGGCGTCGTACCAGTGGACGCGCAGGGCGGGCAGGCCGCTCAGGGTCTCGGCCTGGGCGATCAGCCGGGTGACGAGGTCGGGGTAGGAGATGACGACCGCGCTGCGCAGCGAGGTCCCGGTGACGCGGGTGGCGGCCGACGCGAGGAGGTATCCGACGTCGACGTAGATGGCGCAGTGGGACCGCATGGCCCCACTTTGTCACGACCCGGTCCGGACCCCGGTCGCCTCGCCGCCGAGCCCGACGGCCTCCCGCTGCTCATCCTCGAGCCGGTGGAGGCGGGCGACCTGGTCGGCGGTGAGGACGTCGCACACCCAGTCCCAGTGCAGTGCCACGACATCGCCGACGGCGGGGCGACAAGGAGGGTTCGGCCGTCGTCGGCCCACCTGGCCCGCTCGGTCACGGGGACGGGGGCGAGCCGCTGGCCGTCCCACGCCAGGGCGCTCGAGGTGACGCCCACGTGCTCGCCCTCGACGCGGGTCACCACCCCGGTGCGGATCCGGCAGCGGTCGAGAACGTGCACCGCCGGCCCGGGAGGCAGACCGGCACGGAGCATCGCTGCCCAGGGGTAGACCTCGAAGACCTGGTAGCTGTGGCGGGCGCGCGCCCGGCCGGCGGAGTCGCGCCAGGTGCCGCCGACCTGGTCCGCGAACCGCTCCTCGAGCCGTCGGACGAGGTCGGAAGGGGGGATCTGCTCGAGCCGGTCCGACCCGAGCCAGTAGCTCTCGACCACGTCGCGCGCCAGGGGGTCCGACGTCCCCAGCGCCTCGGCCAGGAACTCGAGATAGACCCAGGCACCCTCGAACTGCCGGGCCCGCCGCTCGATCTCGGTGACCACCCCCGCCAGCATCGCGCGGGCACCGACCGGGCCGCAGTAGCCCAGCTCGTTGGGCGGGTAGGCGTAGCGCGCGAACGTCCGTGCGCCCTCGTCCGACATCTCAGCAGATCCGTATCTCAGCAGATCCGCGGCAGCTGCTCGCCGATGGGCAGGTCGATGACGCGGGTGCCGCCGAGCCCGGTGCGAGCGACGACCATCCGCGGATGCTCCGGCACGCAGGTGCCGATGCGGCAGGCCCGGACCCCGAGCGGGTGCGAACGCATGGCCGCGAGCACCTCGTCGGCGCGGTCGGCCGGCACGATGGCGACGAGCTTGCCCTCGTTGGCCACCTGAAGCGGGTCGAGCCCGAGCAGCCCGCAGGCGTCCCGCACCTCGGGCGGGATCGGGAAGTCGCGCTCGACCACCTCGATGCCGACCCCCGACGCCTTGGCGATCTCGTTGAGCGTCGCCGACACCCCTCCCCGGGTGGGGTCCCGGAGGACCTTGATGTCGGCGCCGGTCGCGAGGATGTCGGCCACCAGGGAGTGCAGCGGCGCGGTGTCGCTCTCGATGCTCGTGCCGAACTCGATGCCCTCGCGGCAGCTCATCACGGCGATGCCGTGGACCCCGATGTCGCCGCTGATGAGGACGGCGTCACCGATCCGGGCGCGGGTCGGCCCGATGTCTATCCCGTCGGGGATCACGCCGATCCCCGCTGTGTTGATGTAGATGCCGTCGCCGCTGCCACTGTCGACGACCTTGGTGTCGCCGGTGACGAGCTGCACGCCCGCGACCTCGGCGGCCTTGCCGATGGCTATCGCGACGCGGGCGATGTCGGTCAGGGCCGTGCCCTCGGCGAGGATGAACGCCGTCGAGAGGTAGAGGGGGGTCGCGCCCGCCATCGCGAGGTCGTTGACGGTGCCGTTGACGGCGAGGTCGGGCGGCTCCGCCGAAGGCCGGCAGGAAGAGCTGCTCGATCAGCTCGGACGACATCGCGCCGCCGCCGCCGTGGCCCATGACGATCGTCGGGGTGTCCCGCAGGGGGAGCGGGCACGTCCAGCCCTCGACGTCGAGCACGTGGGCCCCGATGTCCCGTATGCCGTTCGGCCCGCCTGTCCGCTCGCCCATCAGCTCTGGACCAGCTCGAGGCGGCGGTAGGTGAAGTAGGCCGCGCACGCGCCCTCCGACGACACCATCGTCGCGCCGAGCGGGTTGCGCGGCGTGCAGTCCTTGCCGAAGGCGGCGCACTCGTGCGGCTTGATGAGACCCTGCAGGACCTCACCCGCCCGGCACAGCGAGGACTCCTCGGTATGGATATCGGTGACGGAGAACCTGCTCTCGGCGTCGAAGTCGGCATACCGCTCGGAAAGCTTCCACCCGCTCTGCGGGATCATGCCGATGCCTCGCCAGGTCCGGTCGGTGACCTCGAAGACGTCCCGGAGCATCGCCATCGCCGGGAGGTTGCCCTCGGCGGTGACGGCACGCGAGTAGGCGTTCTCGACCTCGTGGCGCCCCTGCTCGAGCTGGGTCACGGTCAGCCGGATCCCCTCGAGGATGTCGAGCGGCTCGAAACCGGTGACGACGATGGGCACGCGGTACCTCTCGGCCAGCGGCGGATACTCCGACGTGCCCATCACGCTGCACACGTGCCCAGCGGCGAGAAAGCCCTGCACCCGGCAGCTCGGCGACTCCATGATCGCGGCCATCGCCGGAGGGACGAGCACGTGGGAGACGAGCAGCGAGAAGTTGTGGATGCCGAGGCGGCGAGCCTGGTAGACCGTCATCGCGTTGGCGGGCGCCGTCGTCTCGAAGCCGATGCCGAAGAAGACCACCTGCCGGTCGGGGTTGTCGCGAGCGAGCTTGAGGGCGTCGAGAGGGGAGTAGACGACGCGGACGTCGCCGCCGGCGCTCTTGATGGAGAACAGGTCCTGGCCGCTGCCGGGCACCCGGAGCATGTCGCCGAAGGAGCAGAAGATGGCGCCCGGCTGCTCGGCGATCGCCAAGGCCTTGTCGATGATCTCCAGCGGGGTGACGCAGACGGGGCAGCCGGGGCCGTGGATCATCTCGATCCCCTCGGGGAGGAGCTGGTCGATGCCGTGGCGGATGATCGAGTGGGTCTGGCCGCCGCAGACCTCCATCAACGCCCACGGCCGGGTGGTGACCGCGTGGATCTGGTCGAGCAGCCTGCGAGCGAGGTCGGGGTTGCTGAACTCGTCGAGGTACTTCATGCCGGTGCTCCCGTCTGCCGGGCCGCCCGGGCGAACCCGTCGCCGAACTCCTCCTCGAGGATGCCGAGCCGTTCGAAGGTGGCGAGCGTCTCCTGGGCGGAGCGCTCGTCGAGCCGCTGGATCGCGAAACCGACGTGGACGATGACGTATTCGCCGATCTTCGCGTCGGGGACGTAGGCGAGGCAGACCTCCTTGCGCAGCCCCCCGAAGTCGACCTGCGCCATCGTCGTACCGTCCTTCTCCTCGACGGACAGGACTCGTCCCGGGACGGCCAGGCACATGGGCTTCTCCTTCTGTTCTCGGGCAGGGCTCTCGGGGAGGGTTCTCTCGGACGGTGGGTTCTCAGGTGGTGGCGGGCTCGGCCGGGGCAGGGAGCAGCCCGACGTCGCGCAGCAGGGCGAGGGTCTCGCCGGCCTCCTGGGCGTCGAGCTTCGTCAGGGCGAACCCGGCGTGGACGATCGTCCAGTCGCCGACCTCCAGGTCGGGTAGGTAGGTGAGCCGGATGACGCGGATCTCACGACGAAGTCGGCGTGCGCGAGCACGGCGCCGTCCTCCTGCTGCCATCGGTCGGTGATGCGTCCGGGTACGCCGAGGCACATGGTCAGGACCTTCCGTGTCGTGATGCGAGGAGTCTGGCACCGACCGCCACCTGGCCGAGGGACAGACCGCCGTCATTCGCCGGCACGAGCCGATGGGTCAGCACCTCGAAGCCACGGTCGGTCAGAGCGTCACGGACCAGGGTCACGAGCAGCCGGTTGACGAAGACGCCTCCGGAGAGCCCGATGGTCCGGACCCCTCGAGCCGTCGCCTGCTCCGCCGCGAGCCCGGTCGTCGCGGCTGCGAGGGCGACGTGGAACGACCACGCGAGCAGTCCGGTGGGGACCTCGTCGCGGACCGCCGCGACGAGGCCGCGGACGAGTGGATCGGGGTCGAGGCTCGGCAGGCCGGTCGTCGCGGAAACGACCACGGGCAGGGACAGGGGGACCTGCGTCGGGAGTGGGTCGGGCCGCTCGTGCCACCGCCGCGCTGCCACCTCGAGCTCGACGGCAGCCTGCGCCTCATAGCTGACCCTCGCGCGGACGCCGAGCAACGCGGCCACGACGTCGAACAGCCGGCCGACGCTGTTCGTGGGGACGATGCTCGTGCCGGATGCGAGCAGGGCCGGGAGAGCTCGCTTCTCGGTATCGGTGAGCGCCGGGTCGAGCGGGGTGCCGACCCAGTCCTCGCCGGCGGCGAGCACCGCCAGCGCAGCGGTGCGCACGGGGTTGCGCACGCCGGCGTCGGCGCCGGGGAGCCGGACGACCCCGAGGTGGCCGAGGCGGGTCGCGCTCAGGCCACGGTCACCGAGGAGGAGCAGCTCACCGCCCCATACCGACCGGTCGCAGCCGTAGCCCGTGCCGTCGTAGACCACACCCAGCACCGGGTCGTCGAGCCGCCCGTGCTCGGCGGCGAGCGACGCGAGGTGGGCGTGGTGGTGCTGGACTCCGTGGAGCGGGACCCCGAGCTCACGCGAGAGGTCACGGGCCCAGGCCCGGGACGCATACCCGGGGTGGAGGTCGGCCACCACGACCTCCGGTGTGCTGCGGTGGAACCGGAGCAGCTGGGCCGTCGCCCGTCCGTATGCCGTGCGGCTCTCGAGCGAGCCGAGGTCGCCGAGGTGCGCAGAGACGAAGGCCATCCCGTCACGGGCCAGCGCGAAGGTGTTCTTGACCTCGGCGCCGGCGGCGAGGACGACGCCCGACGCGGCGCCCAGGACGAGATCGGTGTCGTGGCCGAGGACGACCGGGAGGGGCGATATCCGCGGGAGCGACGGATGGGCAGCACCTCGCCCTCGTGCCAGGCGACGACCGAGTCCTCGCAGGGGACGGCGATCTCCCTGTCGTGGGTCAGGAAGAGGTCGGCGATCCCGCCGAGGCGGGCCACCGCTTCGGCGTCCTCGAAGCACAGCGGCTCGCCGGAGAGGTTGCCCGAGGTCATCACCAACGACTCGGGCGTGCCCGGGGAACCGTCGGGCAGGTCGGCGAAGAGGAGGTGGTGGAGCGGCGCGTAGGGCAGCAGGACGCCGAGGTCGTCGAGCCCGGGCGCGACGCACTCCGCGACGGGGGCCCCGGCCCGGCGCCGGAGGAGCACGATCGGGCGCTCGGACGAGGTCAGCAGGGTCTCGGCGCCGTCGACGTGGACGAGATCTGCCGCGGTGGCGAGGTCGCGGACCCTGACCGCGAACGGCTGGTCGGGTCGGTGCTTGCGGGCCCGCAGCACGGTCGCCGCCGTGCCCGAGGTCGCGTCGCAGACCAGGTGGTAGCCGCCGATGCCCTTGACCGCGACGATGGCTCCGTCCCGCAGGGCCGCGACGGTAGCGCGGACGGACTCCTCACTGCCGGAGGCGATCTCGGCCCCACGGGACGACAGGACCCGGAGCGTCGGCCCGCAGTCGTGGCAGGCGATGGGCTGGGCGTGGTGACGACGGTCGTGGGGGTCGGCATACTCCGCGGCAGAGGCGCCGCAGAGGGGGAAGGCGGCCATCGTGGTGGCCGGTCGGTCGTAGGGGAGGTCGCGGGTGATCGTGAACCGGGGGCCGCAGTTGGTGCAGGTGATGAACGGGTGCCGGTAGCGCCGGTCCTCCGGGTCGCGCATCTCCGCCAGGCAGTCGGCGCAGACGGCGGTGTCGGGCGGCACCATGGTCCGGGCGCCGGGCCCGGTCGTCGATGCGGTGATGGTGAATCCCGTTGTCTCCATGGGAGTGTCGTCGTCGTCGTCGAGGAGATCGAGGTCGACGGCCTCGACCGAGAGGATGCGGGCCAGGGGTGGTGCCTCCGACTCGAGTCGGCGGGCGAAGGCGTCGACGTGGTCGGCGTCGCCCCCGACCTCCATCACGACACAGGTGGCGTCGTTGCGACAGGTCCCCTCGAGGCCGAGCGCCTCGGCGAGCCGCAGGACGTGTGGCCGGAAGCCCACGCCCTGCACCACGCCCCGCACCACGATCCGACGTCGTCGGCGTAGGCGGGGCAGCCTCGACCCGGGCACGTCTGGGACGAGCACGTCACCCGTTGGGGTCAACCGGTCGGTGATCACCCGCACCCGCATACGCCCACCCTCCCACCGCCGGACCCGGCACTGGCCGTTTCCGGAGGCGCCGATAGTTGGCATTCGCCACCGGGCGCACCCGAGAGCCCGCGCTGACACGCGCACGTTTCTTGATCGAGATGCCCCAGAGCTGGAAAGTGGGGCCAACGCACGTCGACCATGGCGCGGAGGTGGCAGTCGAGCGGCCGCCGCAGAACCTCGAGGGGAGCGGCAGTGCATGAGCTCTCGTTGTGCTGCAGCATCTACGACATCGTCGGGAGAGCGCTGGCGTTGAGGCCCGGCCACTCCGTCGAGGCAGTCAACCTCCAGGTGGGACAGCTGCGTCAGGTCGTCCCGGAGTCGCTGGAGTTCTGCTGGGGGATGGTCACCCAGGACTCGCCGTTGGCGGGTTCGAGGCTGGTCATCGACCAGGTGCCGGTCGTCCTCGACTGCTTGTCGTGCGGCGAGAGCACGACCGCCGCGGACGTCTTCATGCTGACCTGCGGGTCGTGCGGCGGTGGCACCATCACGGTGCGGACCGGCGAGGAGTTCATGGTCACGTCCCTGGACGTCGTCGCCGACGACGTGGTCGCACCATCGGAGCGGAGCTGAGCATGGGGCGTTTCCACCGGCACGACGACCTGTCCGGCTACGCCACGGGCCCGGATCGGGTCATCGTCCTCGAGCGGATCTTCGGCGAGAACGACCGGGCCGCGGCAGCGAACCGCAGAGCCCTCGACGAGCACGGGATCCGCTGCGTCAACCTGATGTCCTCGCCCGGGGCCGGCAAGACGACCCTGCTCGTGCACACCTTGCGCGAGCTGGCGTCGCGAAACATCCGGGTCGGCGTCGTGGAGGGGGACATCGAGACCTCGATCGACGCCGACCGGCTCACGGGCCTCGGGGCCCAGGTGGTGCTGCTCAACACCGGTGCCGGGTTCGGTGGCGAGTGCCACCTCGATGCGCCGATGGTGGCGCGCGCCCTCGGTCAGCTCGACCTGGCCGGCCTCGACCTCGTGCTGGTCGAGAACGTCGGCAACCTCGTCTGCCCGGCGGAGTTCGACGTCGGCGCCCACGACTCGGTGATGGTCTACGCGATCACCGAGGGGGAGGAGAAGCCGCTGAAGTATCCCGTGATGTTCCGCTCCGTCTCCGTCGTCCTGATCAACAAGATGGATCTCCTGCCGCACCTCGACTTCGACCTGGACCTGTTCCGCCACAACGTCGCTCAGGTCAACCCGCACGCGCGTCTCATCGAGCTCAGCGCCCGGACCGGCGACGGTCTGGCGGCTTGGCACGACTGGCTCGCGCCCGGCCCGGGTGGCGTCAGGGGGCCACCCGGTCGAGGGTGAGCGGCAGGTCGGTGACCCGGCGCCCGGTGGCGTCGAACACGGCGTTCGCGATCGCGGCACCGACGCCGGTGATGCCCACCTCGCCGGCGCCGAGGACGCCGAGCGGCATCGTCGGGTCAGGGTCGTCGAGCAGGTGGATGTCGATGTGGGGGACGTCGGCGTGGGTGGGCACGTGGTACTCGGCGAGGCCGGCGTTCATGATCCGGCCGGTGCGTCCGTCGACGACCGTCTCCTCGGTGAGGGCCAGCCCGAGGCCCATGACGATGCCGCCGCGCAGCTGGCTCGCGGCCGTCTTGGCGTTGAGGACGGTGCCGATGTCGAAGGCACCGACCCAGCGGGTCACCCGGACCTCGCCGGTGTCGGCGTCGACCCGCACCTCGCAGAAGTGGGCTCCCGAGGCGGCCCTCACCCAGCGGCGCTGGTTCAGCAGGGTGGTGGCGATGAAGCGCACCGACGTGGCCGCGGCGCCGACCCCGACGTCCGAGCCCACCGACACCTCGACATCGCGTCCGACTCGGGTCAGGGTCTGCGCGAGCGACTCTCCGGGGCGCTGGTGGAGCTGGCTCACCGCGCGCCGCAGCTTCGCGGCCGACCGCAGCACGGCAGCGGCGATGCTGGCCGACTGGGTCGACCCACCGGCGTTGGGGGCGATGGGCAGGTCGCTGTCCCCGTAGTCGACGTGGACCGCGTCGAACGGGATCCCGAGCGCGTCGGCGACGACCTGCGCCTGGACCGTGGCCGTGCCCATCCCCATCTCCTGAAAACCGCAGCGCAGCAGGGCCGTGCCGTCTCGGCGGAGGAGCAGCGTGACGTTGGCGGGGAACTCCCAGGCGGGGTGGTAGGCAAGGGCCAAGCCGTGGCCGACGAGTTGGCTGCCGTCGCGCCGGCCGCCCGGGGTCCGGTCCGCCCAGCCGAACGCCTCGGCGCCGACGTGGAGGAGCTCGCGGATCCGTCGGTGCGAGAAGGCGCGATGGTGGAGCGCCGATGTCTCGGGCTCGTTGCGGAGGCGCAGCTCCAAGGGGTCGACACCGAGGTCGTGGGCGAGCTGGTCGACGGCGGACTCGAGCCCGAAGGAGCCGGTCGACTCACCGGGGGCCCGCATGAAGGTGTTGGGCACGAGGTCGAGGGTGACCATCGAGGTGACGAGCCGCACGTGGGGTGAGGCGTAGAGGTCGCCGCTGGCTCCGACGACCTGTTCGGGGCCGCCTCCCACCGGCGAGTTGCGCAGCACCGCCTCGTGGATGACGGACGTGAGGCGTCCGTCAGCGTCAGCGCCGAGAGCCACCCGCTGCCGGGTCGGGGTCCGCCCACCGACGACCCGGTTGACCGCCTCGCGGCTGAGCGCCATCCGCACCGGCCGCCCGGTGACCCGGGCCGCGAGGACGGTCAGGAGGGTCCCGGCCCAGACGCTGCCCTTGCCGCCGAAGCCGCCACCGACGAAGGGAGCGATGACCCGAACCGACTCGACGGGGACGTCGAAGCGCAGCGCGAGGTGCTTCCGGAACCAGTCGATGCCCTGGGTGGCGTCCCAGACGGTCACCCGGTCGCCGTCCCACACGGCAGTCGTCGCGTGCGGCTCGAGAGCGTTGTGGTTGTGGCCCGGCGTCGTGAAGTGAAGGTCGACGACATGGGCGGCCCGGCCGAGGGCGGCGTCGGCGTCACCCACCGATCCGACGAGCGTCGGCATGCCGAGCGACTGCTTGACGGGAGTCGCGCGTCCGGCCGCGGCCGCGGCGGCGAAGTCGATGGTGGCCGGGAGCGGCGCGTAGTCGACCTGGACGAGGGAGGCGGCATACTGCGCGGCCTCGAGCGACTCGGCGACCACGACGGCGACGGGTTGTCCGTCGAAGAAGACCTCGTCGGTGCCGAGGTAGTCGACCCTGGTGCCCCCGACCATCGTGCTCATGTCGAGGAGGCTGGGTCGGGCCGGTGAGGGCTTGAGGCGCGGGGTGTTGAGGTGGCTGAGCACGGTCAGGACGCCGGGATGGGCGCGCGCGGCCGCGTCGTCGATCGCCGTGATGCGGGCTCGGGCGATGGGCGCGTGGACCAGCCAGCCGTGGGCGAGGTCGGGCAGCTGGTACTCCGCCGAGAAGGTCGCCGTGCCCGTGGTCTTGGTCGGGCCGTCACGGCGGTCGACCGGACGTCCGACCCAGGGGCCGGACTCCGGGGCGTGCGGGCGGGGCCTGGAAGGAGCGGCCGGCCTGATGGCCGGGGCCGGGGTGGTCGTCGTCATGACGCGCTTCCGTCGGCTCGCAGCCGCCGCAGGGTGGCGACGATGGTGCGTCGGGCGAGCTGGACCTTGAAGGCGTTGTCCGGCAACGACTTCGCGGGAGCGAGCTCTGCGGCGGCTGCAGCCTCGAAGACCTCGTCGGTGGGCGCTGCACCGACCAGCACCAGCTCGGCGGCGTGCGCCCGCCATGGGGTCGTGGCGACGCCGCCGAGACCGAGACGGGCCTGGCGGATCTGGCCGTCGTGGACGTCGAGCAGCGCGGCGACGGAGACGAGCGCGAAGGCGTACGAGGCGCGGTCGCGCACCTTGCGGTAGCGGGCCACGCCGAGGCTCGGGGGTGGGAGGAGGACCGCGGTGACGAGCTCGTCGGCCTGTGTCACGGTCTCGAGGTGGGGGGTCTCACCCGGGGCCAGGTGGAAGTCACCCATCGCCACCTGCCGTGTGCCGCGAGGCCCGGTCAGCTCGACCTGCGCCTCGAGGGCCGTGAGGGCCACCGCCATGTCGGAGGGGTGGACGGCGATGCAGTGGTCGCTGGTCCCCAGCACGGCGGTCGAGCGGCCGATGCCCTCGAGCGCGCCACAGCCGGAACCGGGTTCGCGCTTGTTGCACGGGCTCTCGCGGTCGACGAAGTAGGGGCAGCGGGTGCGCTGGTGGAGGTTGCCACCGACGGTCGCCATGTTGCGCAGCTGACCCGACGCGCCGGCGAGGACGGCCTGGGCGAGCAGGGGGTAGCGGGTGCGGACGAGGTGGTCGTCGGCGAGGTCGCTGTTGCGCGTCGTCGCGCCGATGCGCAGCCCGCCGCCCAGTGCCGTGTCGATGCCGGCAAGGGGGAGCGCGGTCGTGTCGACGAGGGTGTCGGGACGCTCGACGCCCTGCCGGATGAGGTCGATGAGATTGGTGCCGCCCCCGAGGAATCGGGCCGCGGGTCGCTCGGCCACGAGGGTGAGCACCTCGGCGACGTCGAGCGGGCGGACGTAGTCGACGGGCCTCATGCCGGCACCGGGGTCAGAGCGGGCGCCATCTCGGCCATCGCGGGCGCCGTGTCGACGATGGCCTCGACGATGCCGTTGTAGGCACCACAGCGGCAGAGATTGCCGCTCATCCGCTCGCGGATCTCCTCGGGAGTGAGGTCCGGCGTTGTGGTGACGTCGTCGGTGACGACGCTCGCGGCGCCGTGCCGATGCTCGGCCACCATGCCGATCGCCGAGCAGATCTGGCCCGGGGTGCAGTAGCCGCACTGCAACCCGTCCCTGCGGACGAACGCGGCCTGCAGCGGGTGTGGTCCGACTCCCTCGATGGTCGTCACCTCGCGGCCCTCGACCTGCATCGCGAGCGTGAGGCACGCAAGGACCCGGCGACCGTCGACGAGCACGGTGCAGGCGCCGCAGGCCCCCTGGTTGCAGCCCTTCTTGGTCCCGGTGAGGTGGAGGTGCTCGCGCAGGGCGTCGAGGAGGCTGACCCGCGGCTCGAGATCGAGGGTCGTCGGCGCATCGTTGACGACGAGCATGACCGGGCGGGGCGGGGGTGGGGCCGGCTGGGTGGGAGGTGGGACTGGACGGGTGGGAGGTGGGACTGGGCGGGTGGGAGGTGGGCGGTCCATCGGGTCTCCAATTAACGCAACGACGTTCTGTTGGGATGCGGGTACGGTAACGCAATAGCATTGCGATAGACAAGGGGCAAGGGTGACCGACTCGCGGAGCGAGGTGACGACCGGCTCGGGGACGACCGTCGTGCCGTTCGTGCGGGCGCGCACACCCGAGCACAAGGCCCTGCGCCGCGAGGCGATCCTCGACGCCGCGCGGGCGCTGGCGCTCGATCGAGGCGTCCGGGGAGTCACCCTCGGTGACCTCGCCGACGAGGTCGGCCTCGCGAAGTCCAACGTCGTGCGCTATTTCGGCACCCGGGAGGAGATCTTCGTCGAGCTGAGCACCCGGGAGTCCGTGGTGGTGCGTGACGTCCTCCTCCGACGGCTCGAGGATGCCTCTCCCGCAACGGTTCCCACGATCGTGGCGACCACGATTGCGGAGCACGAGCTCTTCTGCGAGCTCGTCAGCCAGCTCACGACGCACCTCGAGCACCACGTCTCGTTCGGCGCGGCCGAGCGGCTCAAGCTCGGTATGCACGCGGTCGTCGCCGACCTGATCGAGGCGCTGGTGCGGGTGTGCCCCGGGCTGTCGGCCGACGGGGCCGCGCTCTTCGTCAACGCCGCGACCCTCGTCACGAGTGGCCTCTGGGCGGCCTCGCGGCCCTCGGACACCCTCCGCGAGGTGTATGCCGCGCACCCCGAGCTTCCGCAGCTGGACACCGGCATCGCTTCGCAGGTCGAGCAGATCCTCGCGGCCCTGCTGCGCGGACTGCTGGCCGACCCGGCGCCCACCGCATAGGGGCCGCACCCGTGGGCCTTCCGCCAGCCGACACGGCATACGGTAGGCGCATGAATTCTGTCCCCACCATCCCCCTGACCACCCCTTCCGGCCACCACGACATCCCGCAGCTCGGGTTCGGTGTCTGGCAGGTCGACGACGAGGAGGCGACGCCCGCCGTCGCGGAGGCGCTGAAGGTCGGCTACCGCCACATCGACAGCGCGAAGGCCTACGAGAACGAGGCGGGCGTCGGCCGCGCCCTGGCCGAGAGCGACGTCCCGACGTCCGAGGTGTTCGTCACGACCAAGCTCTGGAACTCCGACCAGGGCTACGACAGCACGCTGACGGCGTTCGACGGCTCGATGAAGCGGCTCGGCCTCGAGGTGCTCGACCTCTACCTCATCCACTGGCCGGTCCCGAAGAAGGACGCATTCGTCGACACGTGGAAGGCGTTCCAGAAGCTGCGTGACGAGGGTCGGGTCACGGCCATCGGGGTCTGCAACTTCCAGGTCCCCCACCTCCAGCGTCTCCTCGACGAGACCGGCGAGCTGCCCTCGATCAACCAGATCGAGCTGCACCCGCACCTCGTCCAGCAGGAGCTGCGCGACTTCCACGCGAAGCACGGCATCGTCACCGAGGACTGGAGCCCGCTCGCGTCCGGTGGCGACGTGCTGAAGGACCCGGTCATCGCCGGGATCGCCGAGGCGCACGGTGTCACAGCCGCGCAGGCGATCCTGCGCTGGCACCTGCAGCTCGGCAACGTCGTCATCCCCAAGTCGGTCACGCCGAGCCGGATCGCCGAGAACTTCGATGTCTTCGGCTTCGAGCTCACCGCCGACGAGGTCACGTCGATCACCGCGCTGGACAAGGGTTTTCGCACCGGACCCGACCCGGACGAGTTCAACCTCGGCGCGTAGGGCCCACGCGCCGCAGGTATCGGGTGGAGATGACCACGTCAGGGCGAGGTCATCTCCACCCGATCCCGACCGGACCTGCCGACTGCCCGGCGGTTCGGATGTGCCCGTAGGTTCGAGGTCATGATCGTCGATCGCAAGCACCTTCTCTCCTCGGTGGAGATGGCCCACTTCGTCGCCCACGGCAGCCTCGCCCTCGAGGGTGTGGTGCCCGACGTGCTCAACGACCGCGACATCGCCGTGCTCGAGACCGGTCTGCCGGCCCACCCCTACGGCACGCCGCTCGACACGGTCTTCCCCGCGGGGACCTTCGTGCGGGACCTGCTCGACCTGCCGACCGTCGCCGGCGCGGTCCAGAGCCTCGTGGGCCCGCACCCCGCCATCGACCACCACGCCGTCCACGTCCGGCCGCCCCACGGCGGCGAGGCCCAGCCCATGCACGCCGACGCGGTGCTCGACACCCGGGTCGACGCCTTCGACGTGCAGCTCATGTACTACCCCCGGGCGGTGACCCTCGAGCAGGGCGGGACGCTGAGCGTGCCCGGGACACACCTGCGTCGGATCAACGAGTCCGCCATCGGGCGTTACCAGAACCTCGTCGGCCAGACCCGGTTGGTGTGTACGGCCGGAACCGTCGTCCTGCTGCACCACGGGATCTGGCACGGTGGTCGGCGCAACGACTCCGACGTCCCGCGCTACATGTTCAAGATCCGCTTCAACCCCACCGTCCGCCAGCTGCGACTGTGGAACACCGACGACATCGACGACCCCGCGGTGCGCGCCGAGCTCAGCACGGCCCTGCCGTGGGCGACGGGACCGGAGGGACGCCTCGAGCTGGTCAACCGGGCGAGGCTGTGGCGAGAGCTCACGGGGGACGCCGACTTCGACATCGACTACTACCTCACCCGTGAGCAGCTGCGACCGCAGCTGATCGCGCCCGGTGCCACCGACACCCGGCTCGGCGGCGGCCGGGCGGCCGACGGGTGGGGACTCTGATGACCGGCGCCCCTCAGCCCACCGACAGCGATACCGACAGCCGGACCGACGGCGTTGCCGACTCGTTCTCGACCCCCTCGGCCACTCCGCACCTGCGCCAGCAGCTGCTCATCCTCTACCTCGCGACGTCGTCCCTCGACTCCGCCGTGGCGGGCTGGACCCGCTACGACGGCACCGGCCGCTCGGCGCCCACGATGGGGGACGGCGACGAACCGCCAAACGCCACAGGGCTGGACGCGCTGCTGGCGGGCTGGCGCCTGATCCAGATGTCGCAGCTCATGCCACCCGCCCGGGGCGCGGAGTACGACGTCTCCTACCTCCCCCACGAGTTCCTCTTCGAGCGGCTGGTCGACATCGGGAGCTGACCCCACGGCATACCCTCGGCGCATGGCGACCAACGAGCGGGCGATCGAGCCCGAGGTGCAGCGCGACTTCAGCCGGAGCATGTCCTACGGCGACTACCTCGGGCTCGACCAGCTCCTGACGGCGCAGCGGCCCCGGAGCGAGCCACCACAGCACGACGAGCTGCTCTTTATCATTCAGCACCAGACCTCGGAGCTGTGGCTCAAGCTCATGCTGCACGAGCTGCGTTCCGCCAGAGGCCTGCTCACGACCGATGAGCTCGCGCCGGCGCTCAAGCGGTTGGCCCGGGTCAAGCGGATCCAGGAGGTGCTCACCGAGCAGTGGTCGGTGCTCGCGACGCTGACTCCGAGCGAGTACGCCGAGATCCGGCCGTTCCTCGCGACCAGCAGCGGCTTCCAGTCGTGGCAGTACCGCGCGGTGGAGTTCCTGCTCGGCAACAAGAACGCCGACATGCTCACCGTCTTCGATCACGACCCCGCCGCCCGTGAGCTGCTCTCCGGGCTGCTCGTCGAGCCCAGCCTCTACGACGAGTTCCTGCGCTACCTCTCCCGTCATGGGTATGCCGTGCCCGCAGACCTCGTCGAGCGCGACTGGTCGAGGTCGCACACCCTCGACGAGCGGATGGTCGCGGTCTACGCGCAGGTGTATGCCGCGCCCGCCGACCACTGGGGCGTCTACGAGACCTGCGAGGAGCTCGTCGACCTCGAGGACAACATGCAGCTGTGGCGCTTCCGCCACCTCAAGGTCGTCGAGCGCGTCATCGGCCACAAGCGGGGGAGCGGCGGCTCGAGCGGCGTCGACTTCCTGCGTCGCGCGCTCGACCTCACCTTCTTTCCCGAGCTCTATGCCGTGCGCGGCCAGATCGGCGGCTGACGGGCTCTCAGACCGTTGCGTCCGCGCCAACGCGACACCGGTGTGCCGTTCGCGCGGACGCAAGGGGTTGGGCTAGAGGACCTGGCCGACCGGCTCGCGCTTCTCGGCCTGGAAACGGTCCTCGGTGCGGCCGCGCGCCCAGTAGCCCGAGAGCGACAGGTCGGCCCGGGGTATGCCGCGTCGGTTCAGCAGCTCGTCGCGCAGCGCCTTCATCGACTCGCGCTCGCCGTGGGCGAAGACATGGACCCGCCCGGTCCGCCACTCGAGGGCGGCGACCGCGTCGGCCAGCAGCGTCGTGCCGGTGCCGTCCGTCGTCCCGGTGTCGTCCCGGTGCAGCCACCTGACCTCGACCCCCTGTGGTGCAACGAGATCCAGCTCGTCGTCGGGTCCGTCGCACTCGAGCAGGGCGACCCCACTGGCGCCCTCGGGAAGCACCTCCAGGGCAGCGGCCACCGCCGGGGTCGCCGACTCGTCGCCGACCAACAGGTGCCAGTCGGCGGTGGGGTCCGGGGCGTAGCCACCGCCCGGGCCGGAGAACACCAGCCGGTCGCCGGGCTGCGCCGCCGCCGCCCAGGGGCCCGCGACGCCCTCGTCGCCGTGGACGACGACGTCGATGGCCAGCTCGCTGGCTGCGGCGTCGAACCGGCGCACGGTGTAGGTCCGGGTCACCGGCAGGTCGTCCGGAGCCAGCGTCGACCGCAGGGCCGCGAGATCGTAGGGCGGCTCGAGTCCGAGCTCCGGCCTGGCGAAGAGGATCTTGACGTAGGCGTCGGTGGAAGCGTTGGGGGAGAACGCCGCCAGGCCCGGGCCGCCGGCATGCACCCGCACGAGGTGCGGGGTCAGGCGCTCGGTGCGGACCACCTCGATGACGGTCTGGGGGCGGGCCGTGCGGGCGGGCGGGGCAGCTGCGGTCATAGTGGTAAGGGTACCCTTACTTCAGGCGGTCACCGACTTCAGCCGCACCTGCCGCTTGATCCGGCCGAGCATCGCCACCATGCCACGCAGCCGCAGCGGCGAGACGGCCTCGGCGAGCCCGAAGCGGTAGGGAGCGTCGTCCGGCACGGCGAGGACCTCGGCGGCGGTCAGTCCGTCGAGCCCCTCGTGGAGGATGCCCGCGAAGCCACGCGTCGTCGGGGCCTCGGGCGGCGCCTGGAAGAAGATGCTCACCGGGCGGTCGTCGGGCGAGCCGCCGGCGGCGGCGTCGCCCACCTCGACGACGAGGAACAGCGGTGACTGGCACTCGTCCACGCGCTCCAGCAGCTCGGCGTGCCCGGCATACCGCTCCGGCAGTGGCGGGAGGTCGTCACTGAACTCCAGCAGCAGCTGCAGCCGCTCGCGGGCCGTGACCGCCGCGAAGTCCTCGGCGATCTCGGCCAGGGCGGGCGGTAGCGGGGTGCTGGTCTCCGGGGTGCTCATTTCTCGGGCGCCCCCTTCTCGACGGGGACGCGCACGGCGTTGCCCCACTCGGTCCACGAGCCGTCGTAGTTGCGGACGTGCTCGAAGCCGAGCAGGTGCGTGAGCACGAACCAGGTGTGGGAGGAGCGCTCGCCGATGCGGCAGTAGGCGACGACGTCGTCCTCGGGGGAGAGGCCCTGCTCGACCTGGTAGAGCGCCTCGAGGTCGGCCCGCGACCTGAAGGTCCCGTCCTCGTTGGCCGCCTTCGCCCACGGCACGCTCCGGGCGCCGGGGATGTGCCCGCCGCGCATCGCGCCCTCCTGGGGGTAGTCGGGCATGTGCAGCAGCTCGCCGGAGTACTCGCCGGGGGAGCGGACATCGACGAGGGGCTTGCCGAGGTGGGCGAGCACGTCGTCCTTGAAGGCGCGGATCGGCGCGTCGTCGCGCTCGACGACGGGGTAGTCCACCGGCGTCGGGGTCGGCACGTCACGGGTCATCTCGCGGCCCTCGGCGACCCACTTCGCGCGCCCGCCGTCGACCAGCCGGACGTCCTCGTGGCCGAAGAGACTGAACACCCACAGGGCGTAGGCCGCCCACCAGTTGCTCTTGTCTCCGTAGATGACGACGGTGGTGTCGCGGCCGATGCCGCGGGCACCGAGCACCTCAGCGAAGCGCGCCCCGTCGACGTAGTCGCGGGTCACGTCGTCGTTGAGGTCGGTATGCCAGTCGACCTTGACGGCGCCCGGGATGTGGCCGGTGTCATAGAGCAGGACGTCCTCGTCGGACTCGACCAGGACGATGCCGCCAGGGGTGCCGACGGTTCCTGCCTCGATCTGGGACGCCAGCCACGCGGTCGTCACGAGCCGCTCCGGGTGGGCGTAGTCGGAGATCGTGCTGTCTGCTGCGGTGGTCATGCGGAGCACCTCGTCGTCGTCTGTGGTGGCCGGGTCGTCGCGGCCGTGGGTGGTGATCGAGCTGGGGAACCAGCCTCGCACGCTGGCTGGGGCGCCCCGGCTCCGGCCTCTATGCAGCGCGCCGATCGAGGTCTAGCGTGTGCCTTCACAACCCGGCTCTTCGAAGGGACCAGACATGGCCTTCAGCACGCGTCGGTCCGTCCTCGCCTCCGCGGCCGTCGGTGCCGCCGCCACGGCGGCGGGCGTCGTAGCCGCAAGTCCTGCCCGGGCGACGACGGGGTCCGTGACCTCCGGTGGGACGACGCGAATATCGTTGTCGGGCAGCGGACTTCGCCGCATCGACGCCCCGGCCGCTGCCCGACCCGGGGCGGTCCAGCACCTCGTGGCACGAGCCGGGGAGCGCTCCGTCGTCACCGCGACAGTGACGACGTCCGGCGGTGGCACGGGCACCTTGCACTCCGACGTGGTGCGACTGCACGACCGCGGGCAGCCCCCCCACGGCGGCACGGCCTCGACGCTGGAGCAGCATCTCTTCACCCTCCCCGGCGGGACGCTGGTCGGGTCCGGGACGGTCGACCTGCAGGGGCACGGCGTCTTCGCCGTCATCGGCGGCACCGGCCGGTATGCCGGGTGCAGCGGCAGCTACGTCGCTCACCAGCAGCGGGTCGACCTCGGAGGTGACGGGTCGGCGCGCTACGAGATCGTCCTCGACGGGTGGGCTCCCTCCGCTTGGGACACCGTTTCTGACACCGCTCCCGCCACCGACAGCACCACTGATCGAGAGACCACCCGATGAGCATCAGCATGTACCTGAAGATCCCGGGAGTCACCGGTGGATCGACCGACGTCGGCTTCGTCGGAGCCCTCACGGTGCTGGCGTTCTCCTGGGGGGCGTCGAACCCGACCGTCGTCGTCGGGGGTGGTGGTGGCGCCAAGCCGGCCATCCAGGACCTGTCCTTCACCAGCTACGTCGACACCGCGACCGCTCCGCTGACCCAGAAGATGCTCGGAGGCTTGACCAGCACCTCTGCGGTCCTCACCCTCGTGACTCCCACGACGGGTGGAGGGACCACGAACGACGTTTACACCCTCACCACGGTGCTCGTCAGCTCGGTCAGCCTCGGCGGCTCCGGCGGCGAGGACCGGCTCACCGTCAACTACTCGCTCAACTTCGGCCTGCTCAACTTCCTCATCTCGGGGAAGCGGGTCACCTGGAACCTCACGACCAACACGCCCTGATCCAGCCCCTCGTGCCGGGGTGCCCCGACGAGCGCCGAGCGTGCCCCAACGAGTGCCGAGGGGGCGCTGGCCGTCAGCCCAGCCAGGCGAGGTCCGCCCGGCATCGCTCCTCGAAGGTGGCCAGCTCGGCGAGTGCCTCGTCGAGGTCGCGTCGACGCTGCTCGAGGTCGGTGCGCCGGTCGTCGATCTGGCCGAGGACGTACTCGAGCTGGGACGACCGACCGCGGGGGGCGTCGTAGAGGTCGATGATCGTGCGGATCTCCTCGAGCGGGAAGCCGAGTCGCTTGCCGCGCAGGATGAGATTGAGGCGGGTGCGGTCGCGGCGGTGGTAGACCCGCTGCGTGCCGCGGCGCTCGGGGGAGAGCAGGCCGAGCTCCTCGTAGTGCCGCACGGTGCGATGGGTGATGTCGAAGTCGTCCGCGATCTCGGCGATGGTCCAGGTCGTGCCGCTCGTGCTGCTCCTGCTGCTCGTGCTGGTGACACCCACGCTCGCCATACTGGCGAGTATCGTTTACGTTTACGTCAACGTCAAGTATGCGGCGTGGTCACCGGGCGATCCTCGGAGCAGACCCGCGCACCATCGAGAGGGGCCACCGATGTTCGAGCTGAGCAAGGACCACGAGGACTTCCGCGCCGTCGTGCGCGACTTCGCCGAGACCGAGGTGGCCCCCCACATCGGAGCCTGGGACCGCGACGCGCACTTCCCCACCGACCTCGTCCCCAAGATGGGCCAGCTGGGCCTCTTCGGCCTCGTCGTGCCCGAGGAGTTCGGCGGCTCGCAGGGCGACGACGGCGCCGACTTCACCGCGCTGATCGTCGCGATCGAGGAGCTCGGCCGGGTCGACCAGTCGATCGGGATCACCCTGTCGGCCGGCGTCGGCCTCGGCATCAACCCGATCCTCACCTACGGCGACGACGAGCAGAAGGAGCGCTTCCTGCCCGACCTCGTCGCCGGCACCGCTCTCGCCGGCTTCGGCCTCACCGAGCCGGAGGCCGGATCCGACGCCGGGGCCACCCGCACCCGGGCCGTCCGCGACGGCGACGAGTGGGTCCTCAACGGCGCCAAGGCCTTCATCACCAACTCCGGCACCGACATCACCTCGGTCGTCACGGTGACCGCCCGCACCGGCACCAACCCCGATGGCACACCACAGATCTCGGCGATCATGGTCCCGTCCGGCACCCCTGGCCTGATCGTCGAGCCGCCCTACCGCAAGCTCGGCTGGCACGTCTCCGACACGCACGGCCTGACCTTCCAGGACTGCCGCGTGCCGGTCACCAACCTGCTCGGCGCCGAGGGCGAGGGCTTCAGGCAGTTCCTCAAGACCCTCGACGACGGGCGCATCGCGATCAGCGCGCTCGCCGTCGGGTGCGCGCAGGCCTGCCTCGAGCTGAGCACCGACTACGCCAGGACCCGGCAGGCCTTCGGTCGGCCGATCGGCGCCAACCAGGGTGTCTCGTTCCAGATCGCCGACCTCGCGGTCATGGTCGACGCCGCCCGGATGCTGACCTACAAGGCTGCCTGGCTCAAGGACGAGCTGCACCTCGGCCGCCGGTCGATGCAGGACGTCAAGCAGGCCGCCTCGATCGCCAAGCTCTACTCCACCGAGGCCGCGGTCACGGCGACCCGCATCGCCACGCAGGTCTTCGGCGGCAACGGCTTCATGGAGGAGTATCCCGTGGCGCGCTTCTTCCGCGACGCCAAGATCCTCGAGATCGGTGAGGGCACCTCCGAGGTCCAGCGGATGCTCATCGCCCGCGGCCTCGGGCTGCCGGCATGAGTATGCCGGGGGGTCGTGACCCGCGGGTCGCCGACGTCCGCGAGCGGCTCGCCGCGGCATACGAGGCATCGGCCAAGCCGACCGACAAGGCCCGCGCCAAGCTCGACTCCCAGGGCAAGATCGCGGTCCGCGAGCGCGTCGAGCTGCTCTTCGACCAGGGCTCGTTCGTCGAGGACGGCCGCTACGCCAACTCGCGGGCGCCGGGTCTGCCCGCCGACGGCGTCGTCACCGGTCGGGGCACCGTCGAGGGCCGCGCCGCGATCGTCATCGCCAACGACCCGACCGTCAAGGCCGGCTCGTGGGGAGCGCGCACCGTCGAGAAGATCGTGCGGGCCACCGAGATGGGGCTGCGCGAGGAGCTGCCGATCTTCTGGTTCGTCGACTCCGCCGGCGCCCGGATCACCGACCAGGTGGAGATGTTCCCCGGCCGTCGCGGCGCCGGCCACATCTTCCACAACCAGGTGGCGCTCTCGGGGCGGGTCCCGCAGATCTGCTGCCTCTTCGGGCCGAGCGCCGCCGGTGGCGCGTACATCCCGAGCTTCACCGACATCGTCATCATGGTCGAGGGCAACGCCTCGATGTATCTCGGCAGCCCCCGGATGGCGGAGATGGTCGTCGGTGAGAAGGTCTCGCTCGAGGAGATGGGCGGCGCCCGGATGCACTGCACCGTCTCCGGCTGCGGCGACCTGCTGGCCGCCGACGACGTCGAGGCCATCGAGCTGGCCAAGCTCTACTTCTCCTACCTGCCGAGCACGTGGCACGACCGTCCGCCGAGCTACGGCCCGGAGGAGCCGACGGCGCCGCTGACGCGGCATACTGTGCCCGAGCGGGAGTCGGTGCCCTTCGACGTCCACGAGGTGGTCGACGGCCTCGTCGACGACGAGTCGTTCTTCGAGATCAAGCCGCTCTTCGCGCCGGAGCTCGTCATCGGCTTCGGCCGGATGGGCGGCGAGAGCGTCGGGATCGTCGCCAACAACTCGGCCGTCAAGGGCGGGGTGCTCTTCGCCGACAGCGCCGACAAGGCGGCTCGCTTCATCTGGCTGTGCGACGCCTTCTCGATCCCGCTGATCTACCTCGCCGACGTGCCCGGCTTCATGATCGGCTCCGAGGTCGAGCGCGGCGGGATCATCCGGCACGGCGCCAAGATGGTCTCGGCCGTCGCCGAGGCCACCGTGCCGCAGTTCTGCGTCATCGTGCGCAAGGCGTACGGCGCCGGGCTCTACGCCATGGGCGGGCCGGGCTTCGTGCCCGACGCGACCCTCGCCCTGCCCACCGCCCGGATCGCGGTGATGGGTCCCGAGGCCGCCGTCAACGCCGTCTACGCCAACAGGATCGCCGCCATCGAGGCGGCAGAAGGCATCCCGGCACGGGACGCCTTCGTCGCGCGGGCCCGGCTCGACTACGAGGCCGACGTCGACCTCGAGCGGCTCGCGGCCGACCTCGTCCTCGACGGGATCATCGAGGCCGATGAGCTGCGGGCCGAGCTGCTCCACCGGCTGCGGTATGCCGCGCGCCGCGACCGCGCCTTCAGTGAGCGCCGCCGCTCGATCCCGCCGGTCTGACCCGACCGCTGTCGCGGGGACTGGCCAGGACAGCCGGTCGACGTACGCTGGGGGCCGCCACGACCTGTGATCACCGAGGAGCCTGCCATCACCACCGTCACGACCGACCCGGACGCGCGTGAGGCGTCCGATCCGGAGTCGTCGGGGTCACGCGGCGAGCGGGCCCGCCGTT
This sequence comes from Lapillicoccus sp., assembly GCF_025353065.1. Lineage (GTDB taxonomy): Bacteria > Actinomycetota > Actinomycetes > Actinomycetales > Dermatophilaceae > Lapillicoccus. The sequence continues at coordinate 58,512 of NZ_JANXRJ010000031.1, read as the reverse complement.
GGGTCAGGGGGGCGATCGAGCGCAACCTCGAGAACGTCGGCCGACCGTACGCCGAGATCGACACCGCTCCCGCGGCCCTGGCCGAGCCCGCCTGGTGGCGCCGGTTCGGACTGTGGTTCCCCCTCGCCGTCTTCGCGCTGACCCGGCTCATCACGGCCGGCATCGTCATGGTCACCCAGGGGTCGCAGCTCGGGCTGCCGGCGTCCAACGGGATCTTGCGGATCATGTTCCCGACCGAGCCCGCACCGGGCTACTGGACGGTCATGGGCAACTGGGACGGCCAGTGGTATCAGGAGATCGCCACCCACGGTTACCCGACCGTCCTGCCCCGGGTGATCGACGGCTCCATCGACATGAACCCGTGGGCCTTCTTCCCCGTCTATCCCATGGCGGTCGGCGGGATCATGCGGCTGACCGGACTGAGCTTCTACGTCGCCGGTGGCCTGCTCTCGATGCTCCTCGGCGCCGCGGCCATGGTGGTCCTCTTCCGACTCGTCGACCGCACCGTGGGCCGGTGGGAGGCGGTCGTCACCGTCGTCGGCCTGTGCACCTTCATCTCCGCGCCGATCCTGCAGGCGACCTACACCGAGTCGCTGGCGCTCCTGCTCGTGGCCGTCCTGCTCACGCAGCTGCGGGCCCGCCACTACTGGTGGGTGGCCGGCCTCCTCGTGGTGCTGGCCCTCAGCCGCAACGTCGTGGCCGCGATGGCGCCGGTGATCATCGCCCACCTGGTCGTGCGGTGGCACCAGGAGCAGGACCTCTCGCGTTGGACCAAGGGCGCACTCATCGCGCTCGCGGCGTTCTCCGGTGCGCTCTTCGCCCTCTGGCCCGGCGTCATCGCTCTGGTGACCGGGGTGCCCAACGCCTACAGCCAGACCCTCGTCGCCTGGCGGGTCAGCAGCGCCATCCAGCTCCGATCCTGGTGGGACTACCTGCTGCTCGCCTACGGCTGGATCGGCGCCGTGGCCGGGGTCGTCGCGCTGGGCGTGTTCGCGTGGTTCATGCTCACCCACCGGACCTGGCGCTGGGGGCCGGAGATCTGGGGCTGGGCGGGGGCCTACCCGGCATACCAGCTGCTCGTGACCAACCCCGGGTTCTCCCGGCTGCGCTACGCCATCCTCGCCTTCCCCTTCACCCTGCTCATTGCCTGGTTCCTCGGGCTGCGTCCGTGGCGGCGCTGGCGGGTCGTCCTGCTGTGCGGGATCGCGGTGCTCGGCATCGCCCAACAGGCCTGGTACATCGACAACTTCATCCTCGTCACGCACCTCACGGGACAGATCGCCTTCCCCTGAGCGGGGACGTCCCCCGCTCAGTCGGCCGTCGCGACGAGGTCGAACCAGCTGACGCCGATCTCGATCAGCAGCTCGCGCAGCATCGGCAGCGACAGCCCCACGACGGCGTGGTGGTCGCCCTCGATGCCGGTCACGAACGCGCCGCCGAGACCGTCGATGGTGAACGCGCCGGCTACGGCGAGCGGTTCGCCCGTCGCGACGTAGGCCGCGATCTCGAGGTCGGTCAGGTCGGCGAAGTGGACCGTCGTCGAGACCGTCGCCCCGAGCGTGGCCGCGGTGCCCTCGTCATCGGTGTCCCGCTCGTCCCGGAGCCAGTGCCCGGTGTGGAGGATGCCGGAGCGCCCGCGCATGGCGGTCCAGCGGGCGACGGCCTCGGCCGCGTCGACCGGCTTGCCGTGCACCTCGCCGTCGAGCTCGAGGAGGGAGTCGCAGCCGATGACCAGGGTCGAGTCGGTGGTGTCGACGGCGACGGCCTCGCACTTCGCCCGGGCCAGCAGCAGCGCGATGTCGGCCGGCTCGAGCGCGCCGTAGGCCTCGCGTGCCGCCGCGACGGCCGCTGCCTCGTCGACGTCGCTCACGACCACGGTGGGCTGGATGCCCGCGGCCCGCAGGAGGGTCAGGCGGGCGGGGGAGCTGGACGCGAGGACGAGTCGGACACGGGCGGCGGTCATGGTCGGCGAGCCTAGAGCCCCCGGCATACCGGACTCGTACCGGTGCTGCGTCCCGTATGCCGCGTCCCGTATGCCGCGTCCGGTGCGCCGCGCGCCGCTATCGTCAGGTCATGACGGCCCACGCGCGACCTCGGGAGATCCGACCCGCGGTCCTGGCCGTGGGTGTCCTCGTCGTCCTGGTGCTGGCGGTCGTGGCCGGCGCGCGGATGGTGTCCGTCCACGCGGACACCTGGGAGTGGCGACTGAAGCCCTCGGCTGCGCCTCCGAAGATCCAGTTCGATGACCGGAGCTACCTCCGCGGCTCGGTCTTGGCCGGGCTCGCCCCGGGGTCCACGCTCTCCGGCCTGACCTCCGGTGGAGGGGCGATCTATGCGACGGCACCCATCCCCGGAAGCGCACTGACGGTGATCCAGGTGCTGGCGGACGGTCAGGTGACCGGCTACGCACTCTCCGGCGGCCCCTGACCCCGGCACCCGCCAGACCCCGACGTGTTGCGGTTGGATCCGGGCAATCCGGGCATCGACCCCGCCAGACGCGGATCTCACCGCACCAAGTGGGGGGTATGCCGCGTCGGTCAGCCGAGCAGCTCGTCGACGTAGCACCAGCGCCAGGCCTCGCCGGGCTCGATGCTGCGCATCACCGGGTGCTGGACCTCGGCGTAGTGCCGGTCGGCGTGCTTGCCGATCGAGGAGTCGCAGCAGCCGACGTTGCCGCAGGTCAGGCACATCCGCAGGTGCACCCAGGTGAGGCCCTCCCGCACGCAGTCCTCGCACCGGTCGGGGTGCTTCGGCTCGATGCGGGTGGAGGAGTCCTGGAGGTGCTGGCAGTCGCCACGCTGGGGCTCGGGGGTGAGGATCAGCCGGTCCTGGAGGCGCTCGTTACGGGCCTCGACGCCCGCGAGCATCGACTCCTCGAGGTCGAGCGAGCGCATCACCTCGTCGAGGACCTCGTGGTCGATGGTGCCGGTGTCGCGCAGCCGGAGCACCTCCTCGCGCTCCGCCACCAGCATCGTGCGCCGGAGCCGGCGGTAGACCTCGTTGGGGCTCGGCACGTCGTCCCGGTCGACGCCGAGACGTTCCCAGGCGAGGTCGGTGCGGCGCTGGCCGAGGAAGCGCAGCTGGTCGACGATCTCGGTGGGCGTGTCGGGGCCGATGGCCTCCTCCAGCGTGGCGTTGCCCCGAGCCACCGCCCGCTGGAGGACCGTCGCCGACTGGAGCGCGTCCTCGCGGGGGTCGGGCCCGTGGATGTCGAGGGCCCGGGCGAGGTAGGGGAGGGTGAGGCCCTGGATGAGCAGGGTGCCGACGGTCACGACGAGGGCGATGAACACCAGCGTGTCGCGGTGCGGGGTGCTGACCGGTAGGAGGAAGGCCGCCGCCAGTGTCACCACGCCCCGCATCCCCGCCCACGACAGGACGAGTGAGCGCTTGACGTAGGCCCGGTCGAACGTCACGCCCGGCGACAGGGAGAGCAGGCCACCGACCGCGAAGATCCAGATCGGGCGCAGCAGCATGACGGCGAGCAGCACGAGGAGCGCCAACCCGATCGACGGACCGAGACCGAAGGTCGAGCTCTTGACGGTCATCACGATGAGGTGGGCCTGGAGCCCGATGATGAGGAAGACGGCGTTCTCGAGGAGGTACTGGATCGTCGTCCAGTTGATCCGCTCGGCGGTCCGCGACTGGGCCGACTGGATGATCGGGGCCTTGTGCCCCAGGAGGACGCCGGCGACGACCACGGCGAGGACCCCCGAGGCCTCGATGGACTCCGCGGGCAGGTAGGCGATCCACGGGGCCATGAAGGAGATCGCCGTGTCGGTGGTCGTCGTGGTGACCCGCTTGCGGATCTGACCGACGAGGGAGGCCACGATGACACCGACGGCCAACCCGCCGACGACGGCGATGAGGAAGTCGCCGCCGACCTGGGCGACGGTGACGGTCCCGGCGATCCCGAGGATCGCCGCTCGGACGGTGACGAGCGCCGTCGCGTCGTTGAAGAGCGACTCACCCTCGAGGATGGTGACGAGGCGGCGGGGCAGCCCGATCTTGCGGGCGACCGCGGTCGCCGCCACGGCGTCGGGCGGGGCGACCACCCCACCGAGCGCGAGGGCCGCGGCGAAGGGCACGTCGAGCAGCTTCCAGACCAGGAGCGCCACGCCGAAGGCAGTGAAGACGACGAGTCCGACGGAGAGCAGTCCGATGACCCGTCGGTTGGCGCCGAGGTCGACGAGCGAGGTGCGGATCGACGCGGAGTAGAGCAGCGGCGGGAGGATGCCGAAGAGGATGATCTCCGGGGTGACCTGGTAGTCCGGGATCGCGGGGATGAACGACAGTCCGACGCCCACGGCAGTGAGGAGCAGGGGGGCCGAGGCACGCATCCGGCTGGCGCCCGCGGCGACGATGACGACGAGTCCCGCGATGGAGACGAGCACGAGGGCGGGGATCACGCGCCCATCCTTTCAGGCCTGGCCGCCGCCGGGTCAGAGCTCGCCGAGCACGGCCTCGCGCAGGGTGTCGAGTCCGACGCCCCCGATGTCGAGCGCGCGGCGGTGGAACGCCTTGAGGTCGAAGCGGTCGCCCTCGCGGGCCTTCACCTCCTCGCGCAGCTGCAGCCAGAGCCGCTCGCCGATCTTGTAGGACGGAGCCTGGCCCGGCCAGCCGAGGTAGCGGTCGAGCTCGAAGCGCAGCCACGCCTCGCCCTGGTTGGCGTGGGCGCACAGGTAGTCCCACGCCTTGTCGTAGGTCCACGCCCCCCCACCGACCTCGTCCGGTGCGTCGAAGCCGCAGTGCACGCCGATGTCGATGACGACACGGGCGGCCCGCAGCGACTGCCCGTCGAGCCAGCCCATCCGGTTGCCGGGGTCGTCCAGGTAGCCGAGCTCGGCCATCAGCCGCTCGGCATACAGGGCCCAGCCCTCGCCGTGACCGGAGGTCCAGGCCTCGAGGCGCCGCCACTTGTTGAGCAGCTGGGCGCGGTAGATCGTCTGGGCGACCTGGAGGTGGTGACCCGGGACGCCCTCGTGGTAGACGGTCGTCAGCTCTTTCCACGTGCCGAAGCTGGTCACGCCCTTGGGCACCGACCACCACATCCGGCCCGGGCGGCTGAAGTCGTCGGAGGGTCCGGTGTAGTAGATGCCGCCCGTCTCGGTCGGCGCGATCAGGCACTCGATCTGGCGCACCGGGCCGGGGATGTCGAAGTGGACGTCGGCGAGGTCGGCGATGACCTGGTCGGCCTTGCCCTGCATCCAGTCCCGCAGAGCGGCGGTGCCCTCGAGGCGGTATGCCGGGTCGTCGTCGAGGAGGGCGATGGCCTCCTTGACCGTCGCGCCCGGCCGGATCCGCTCGGCCACCTCGTGCATCTGGGCGTCGAGCAGCGAGACCTCCTGCTGGCCCCAGCGATAGGCATCCTCGAGGTCGAGGGTGACCCCGACGAACTGGCGTGACAGCAGGGCATAGCGCTCGCGCCCGCAGGCGTCGGCCGCCGGGGCGACGGGCAGCAGCTCGTCGCGCAGGAACACCCCCAGCTCCCGGTATGCCGCGGCCGCGCCGTCCGCCGCCTCGGCGAGGTCCGCCGCCGCCGCCGGGTCGAGGTCGGCCGGGCCCGACCGGGCGCCGGCCACGAGCCCGGCGAAGTAGCCGTCGTCGGCGACGAGCACGTCGATCTGGTCGATGCAGGCGTTGACCTGCCGCTGTGGGGCGACGTGGCGGGCGGCCTTCGCGGCGAGGAGCGACTCGCGATAGCCCGCCAGCGCCTGCGGCACCTTGGTCAGCCGGGTGGCGATCGTCGACCAGTGCGCGTCGGTGTCCTGGGGCATCAGGTCGAACACGGCGCGGATGCCCTGCAGGGGGGAGGCGATGACGTTGAGGGCCATCTCCTCCAGGCCCGCGGCATACACCTCCTCGGCGAGGCCGAGCCGCTCGGTCATCGCGGCGATCGTGACGCGGTCGATGTCGTCGACGGGGGTCGCGATCGCGAGCTGGCCCAGGGTGGCCTGACGCAGGTGGGACTGGGCCGCGATGCCGGCGGGGGAGAAGTCGTCGAGGTCCTCCTCGTGCCCGGGGATGCCGTAGTCCGTCGCCGCGATCGGGCTGAGGGCGATGACCTCGTCGAAGTGGGCGTCGGCGATGGCGTCGACCGCCGTGGGCCGGCGGGTGGGAGCGCTGGTGGCGATGGCGTCTGCAGTCACGCGTCCGAACGTAGCGCAGGCCACCGTTTGCGTCCGCGCCGACGCGACACCGGTGTGCCGACGGTGCGGACGTCGTGGTCAGGCGGGTCGCCGGCCGAAGAAGTTGACTGCCCGCACGGTGAACACGTGCTCGTCGTCCTGGTTGAGCAGCTCGAGCCCGCTGGTGACGATGCCGCGATCGGGTCGCGACCCCGAGACGCGGGCCTCGAGGATCGTGACGCGCGCGCGAAGGACATCGCCCGGACGCACGGGTCTCGGCCAGCGCAGCTCGTCCATGCCCGGTGAGGCGAGCCCGGCGACGTGCGAGACGTAGTGCTCGACGAAGAGGCGCATCCCCTCGGCCGAGGTGTGCCAGCCGCTGGCGATGAGGCCGCCGAAGGGCCCCGTCGCGGCCCAGCCGGGGTCGGTGTGGATCGGCTGGGGGTCGTAGCGCGTGGCGAACGCGACGATCTCGTCCTCGGTCATCGTGACGTAGCCCCACTCGTGGACGCCGCCAGGCACGTAGTCCTCGAAGTAGCGGTCGTCGACGGGCGCGGCGAGGTCGACGCCGAGGGCCCGCGTGGGGCGAGGGACGGCGGGGTCGACGGTCATTCGCCGAGCCTCTCACCCCTCGCACGAGGTCGGCGCATCCTCCGGTACAGCAGGTAGCATTCTTCGCGTGTCAGGGGACGACGAGGCCTTGCGGGCGACGGTCGCCAGGGCTGCGGCGCTGGGCGACCTCGGTCGTCACGGCGAGGTGCTCACCCTCCTCGGTCCCCTGGTCGGGAGTCACCCCGACGACCCGCGGCTGCTCGGCGACCTGGCTCGGGCCCACCTGCGGGTCGGCGGACGGGTGCACCGTCGGGAGGGCCTCGTGCTCGCCCGACGGGCGGTGGCCCTCGCGCCGGACGACGTCCACCTCGTCATCCTGCTCGCGCACGCCCTGGTCGCCAGCCGCAGGACGTGGGACGAGGCCAAGGCGCTCCTCGCCCGGGCCGTCGAGCTCGCGCCCCACGACGCCGCCGTCCACTTCATGCGGGCGGCCGGTCTGGAGGCGATGAGTGTCGTCCACTACGGCGAGGCGTATGCCGCGGTGCTGCAGGCCGTTGCGCTGGCCCCCAACGACCCAGATGCGTTGCTGCTCAGGGCAACCATCCAGTACCGCCGGCTCAACCCGTTCGACGACGTGGCGCGCGAGGAGGTCCTCACGTCGGTCCGCAAGGTCCTCGAAGTCGACCCGGACAACGCCGAAGCGGCCTACCTCCTCGCGCAGGCCGAGCCCACGCTGAGCGCCGCAGCAGAGGCGGCGAAGTTCCACGAGGCGGTGCGGCGCGATCCGCGGCACGCCGAGGCGATCGCGATGGTCGACTCGCTCCTGGTCAAGTCGCTGCGCGGTGCGTGGTGGGCACTCTGGCTCCTGACCGGGCTCCAGGCCCTCCTGCTCGTCCAGGGCCTCGAGTGGGGTCTGGCGCTCAACGTCCTGCTCCTCGTCTTCGTCCTCGTGATCCCGTGGTGGCGCTTCCGAGCGGTCCGCCGGACGTCACCGCCGGGCTTCGGCCGGAACGACGGATTCGACTGGCGGCTCCTGGCGTTCGGACTCCTCACGTATCTCGCGGCGGCCTTCTTCACCTTCACGACGAGTGAGGGCCGCGGGTCGCGCAGCCTCTGGCCGACCGTCGCGGTGCTCGTGCTCGCCGGGCTGACCTACCTCTGGCGCTCGCGGACACGGCGTCGGCGCTTCGGTGTCTAGGGGGCGATCGTGCGCACCGGATCGTCGGCCGACGCCGGGTCCCGCGCCTCGTCGTTCTCAGCATCGTCACCTTCCTTGCCACCGCAGTCGTCGGACACGCGCGCGGACCGCGGCGATCGCCGGGATGACGCCGCTGAGGGAGAGGACGGCAGTCAGGGCTGCGGACTACGCTTTCGGTCGTCAGCGGGCCTGGCTCACGCTGCTCATGTTGTAGTCGGCGACGCGGACGGGTGGGACGACGGCCCGGGTGAAGTAGTCACCCCACTCGCGGGGGTAGCAGCGCTCGCTGGCGCCGACCTCGGTGATCCGGCCGAGGACGTCGAGGGGGGACTCGTTCCAGCGGAAGTTGTTGACGGCGCCCTGCACCTCGCCACCCTCGACGAGGTAGATCCCGTCGCGGGTGAGGCCCGTGAGCAGGAGGGTCTGGGGGTCCACGACCCGGATGTACCACATCGTCGCGAGCAGCAGCCCGCGCTCGGTCGAGGCGACGAGATCGTCGAGCGACCCTATGGCGCCTGGCTGCTCGAAGACGAGGTTGTCGCCGGACGCGTGCACCGGGGTGCCGGAGCCGGCGGCGGCAGCCGTCGCGGCATACGCACGGCTGCCGGCGAGCGAGACGAGCTCGCCGCCACGCAGGATGTCCTGGCGGCCGAGCGGGAGGCCGTTGTCGAAGACGGAGGCCGAGGAGGTCGAGGCGGTCACGACGGCGAAGGGCGCCGACTGGATGCCCGCGTGCGCGGAGTCGCTGTAGAGGTCGAGCGGCAGCGCGGCGAACCGGTCGCCGATGCGGGCGCCACCTCCCTTGCGGGAGTAGGCGGATCGACCCTCGTCGGTCGACTTGGCCTCGGCCTCCCACGTCGCGTAGATGAGCAGGTCGGCGAGGCAGGTCGGCGGGAGGATGGCCTCGTAGCGGCCGGCGGGGAGGTCGATCGACCGCTCGGCCCAGCCGAGTCGCTGGGCGAGCTGCGCGTCGGCCGCCAAGGCGTCGGCCTCGGAGGGGTCGCGCACCGAGAAGCCGAGGTAGGCGGACGACGACCAGTCGGCGTTCTTGGCGTTCATCTCGAGCCGGCCGGTCGGCTGGACGTGCCGCAGCCGCAGCCCTGTGGACGAGCCGAGGTAGGTGGTGTCGACGATCTGCTCGGCGAAGCCGAAGTGCTGTCGTGCAGGCCCGCTCGCGGCAAACACCTCACCGAGGTCGTGCGCGAGGCCCGCGAGGGCGCCGATGCTCGTCGGCTCCGGCGCGAGGCTGAAGTCGGAACCGGAGCCGGCCTCGCCGGGAGTGATGAGCGGCACGGCGTCGGCCGCCGTCTCGCTGCCGCGGGCGGACGCCTCGGCCGCCTCGACGAGCGCACGGACGTCGGCGACGTCCGCGATCGACGCGCCGACGACCCCGGCCGCCGTGCCCCCGCCGACGCCCACGGTCGAGATGACGGTCACCGACCGGGACCCCATCTCCCCGTTGGTCGTGAGGGAGCTGCTCGCCCAGCGGAGGTTGGCCTCCGACCGGTCGGTGACGATGACGATGGTGCCGTCGGTGGTCGCCGCCGACAGGGCGGCCTCGACGATCTCCTGCGGGCTGCTGAGTGATCCGCTGCTGAGGGTGGACATCAGTGACCTGCCTCCTGCACGGTGTTGAGGATCCGGACGCCGCGGAAGAGCGCGGCGGGGGTGCCGTGGCTGGCCGGGGAGACCTGTCCTGGTTGGGCTTTCCCGCAGTTGAGTGCTCCGCCGCGGTAGAAGGTGCTCGGGCCGCCGACCGCCTCCATCGAGCGCCAGAAGTCGGTCGTGGAGGCCTGGTAGGCGACGTCGCGCAGCTGTCCGGTGAGGTGACCGTCCTCGATCTTGAAGAACCGCTGACCGGTGAACTGGAAGTTGTAGCGCTGCATGTCGATCGACCACGAGTTGTCGCCCACGATGTAGATGCCGTCCTCGACCCTCCCGATGAGGTCGTCGATCGTGCCGCCCTCGGGGTCGGGCTGGAGGCTGACGTTGACCATCCGCTGCAGGGGCACGTGCCGGGCGCTGTCGGCGTAGGCCGCCCCGTTGCTGCGGCCGAGGTCCTTCAGGGCGGCCATCGCGCGGTCGGTCTGGTAGCCGACGAGGATGCCGTCCTCGATGATGTCCCAGTGCTGCCCGGCGACGCCCTCGTCGTCCCAGCCGACGCTGGCGAGGCCCCAGTCGCTGTCGCGGTCGCCGGTCACGTTCATCACCGGTGAGCCGTAGTGGAAGTGGCCGAGCTTGTCGAAGGTCGCGAACGACGTTCCGGCGTATGCCGCTTCGTAGCCGAGGACCCGGTCGAGCTCGGTCGCGTGCCCGATCGACTCGTGGATGGTGAGGAACAGGTTGCTCCCGTCGATGACGAGGTCCTGGTCGCCGGCGACGACCGACGGCGCCTTGACCTTGGCCGCGAGCAGCTCGGGGATCGCGGCCACCTCGTCGGCGAGCCCAGCGTCCGCGCCGAGGACGTACTCCCACCCGGCCGCGGCCGGCGGCACGAGCGTGCGCATCGACTGGAAGCCACCGGTGGCGCGATCGATCGTCGTGGCGCTGAGGACGGGGTGGATGCGCACCCGGGTCTGGGTCGTCGAGGTGCCGAAGGAGTCGGCGTAGAAGACGTTCTCGCGGATGGCCTGGACGGACGCCCGCGTGACGTCGATCCCGTCGCCGGCGGCGAGCCGCTCCGAGAGGTCGACCAGGGCGCCCACCTTGTCGGCGTCGCTGACCGTGAAGGGGTCGACCTCGTAGCGCGAGGACCACCGCCGGTCGGCGTAGACCGGCTCGGGGGCGAGGACGACGCGTTCGGTGGACACCGGCCGGCTCACCCGCGCCACGGCGACCGCGCGCTCCGCGAGCCGGGCGGCCTCCTCCGGCGTGAGGGCGATGCCGGCCGCGAAGCCCCAGGACCCGTCGTGGATGACGCGCACCGCGAGCCCCAGGTCGTCGGCCGTCGTCGAGGTCTCGACGTCGAGGTCGTGCAGCACGAGGTACTGCTCGCGGCTCGAGACGACGCGCAGCGCGGCATACTCGGCGCCGAGCTCGCGCGCTCGGCTGAGGGCCGCGTCGGCGAGGACGCCGAGTGGTAGCGCGAGGAACTCCTGGTGGACTCCGGGCATGGTCGTCCTCTCGTTGCCGGTCCGTCCGAGGTCAGCGGGCAGACTCATGCGTCCACCGTGGCACAGCCCGCGGCGAACCGCAGTCCCCGCACCGTCTCAGCGGCGGTCTCAGCACAGTCTCAGCGCGGCATACCCGAGGCGCGCCAGGCGCCCGAGCCTGGCCCGTATGCCGTGCGCAGCCGCCCGCTCGGCGCGCTCCAGCGCGAGGGGGCAGTAGTACCAACGTCGCCCGCGTCGCCGCCACCGACGGCAGCGAGCACGGTGAGCAGTGCGGCGAGCTCCTCCGGGGTCGGGTGCCCGGCCACGACCCGGACCACCGGCGCTGCGTCGACCACCTCCGGCACCTCGTCGGTCACAGCGGGATGTTCCCGTGCTTCTTGGGAGGAAGGGTCTCGCGCTTGGTCCGCAGCGCGCGCAGGGCCCGGGTGACATTCATGCGGGTGTTGGAGGGGGAGATGACCGTGTCGACGTAGCCCCGCTCGGCCGCGACGTAGGGGTTGGCGAGCTGTTCCTCGTAGTCGCGGATGAAGTCCTGCCGGGTCTTCTCGACGTCACGCCCCTCCTGCTCGGCGGCGGAAATCTCCTTGCGGTAGAGGATGTTCACCGCGCCCTGGGCTCCCATCACGGCGATCTGCGCGGTCGGCCAGGCCAGGTTGATGTCGGCGCCGAGGTGCTTGCTGCCCATGACGTCGTAGGCGCCGCCGTAGGCCTTGCGGGTGATGACGGTGACGAGGGGGACGGTCGCCTCGGCGTAGGCGTAGATGAGCTTGGCGCCGCGTCGGATGATGCCGTCCCACTCCTGGTCGGTGCCCGGGAGGAAGCCTGGGACGTCGACGAAGGTGAGGACCGGCACGTTGAAGGCGTCGCAGGTGCGCACGAAGCGGGCGGCCTTCTCGGACGCGTCGATGTCGAGGCACCCGGCGAACTGCATCGGCTGGTTGGCGACGACCCCGACCGACATGCCGTCGACGCGCGCGAAGCCGGTCAGGATGTTGGGCGCGAAGAGGGGCTGGACCTCGAGGAACTCGACGTCGTCGACGACGTGCCGGATGACCTCGTGCATGTCGTAGGGCTGGTTGGGGGAGTCGGGGATGCAGGTGTCGAGCCAGCGGTCCTCGTCCGTGGTGTCGAGCGCCTCCTCGCCGCGGCTCTCGTAGGCCGGTGGCTCCTCGAGGTTGTTGGACGGGAGGTAGGACAGCAGCGCCTTGACGTAGTCGATGGCGTCCTGCTCGTCGGTGCCCATGTAGTGCGCGACACCGGATTTCGTGTTGTGCGTGCGGGCCCCGCCGAGGTCCTCCATCTCGACCGTCTCGCCAGTGACGGTCTTGATGACGTCGGGACCGGTGATGAACATGTGCGAGGTCTGGTCGACCATGACGGTGAAGTCGGTGATCGCGGGGGAGTAGACGGCCCCACCGGCGCACGGACCCATGATCAGCGAGATCTGCGGGATGACGCCGGAGGCGTGGACGTTGCGGCGGAAGATCTCGCCGTAGAGCCCGAGGCTGACCACCCCCTCCTGGATGCGCGCGCCGCCGGAGTCGTTGAGGCCGATGACGGGGCAGCCGATCTTCATCGCGAAGTCCATGACCTTGACGATCTTCTCGCCGAACACCTGCCCCAGCGACCCGCCGAAGACGGTGAAGTCCTGTGCGAAGACGACGACCTGGCGCCCGTCGATCTGGCCGTAGCCGGTGACGACGCCGTCGCCGTAGGGCCGGTTCTTGTCCTGCCCGAAGGCCGACGAGCGGTGCCTGGCGTACTTGTCCATCTCGATGAAGGTACCGGCGTCGAGGAGCAGGGCGAGCCGCTCCCGAGCGGTCTTCTTGCCGCGTGCGTGCTGCTTCTCGATGGCCCGCTCCGAGCCGGCGTGCGCCACCTCGGCGATCCGCCGCTTGAGGTCCGCGAGCTTGCCCGCGGTGGTCATGAGGTCGTGCTCCCCCTCGGGCGCGACCTCCTCCGCAGCAGGGACCGTGCCGACATCAGTCATGGGCGTGACTCTAGCCTTGGGCGCATGGCTCAGCTCATCGACCCGGACCGACTTCGTGGGGCGTTGGTCACGTCGCGGGCGCCGTGGACGGAGGTGGAGCACCACGCCTCGCTCGACTCCACCAACGCCCGCGCGGCGCGGCTCGCTCGGCCCTGGCTGGTCGTGACCGCGGACCACCAGAGCGCGGGCCGTGGGCGGCTGCGGCGCAGCTGGGAGTCGCCGGTCGGCTCCTCCTTGTTGATCTCCGCGACGGTCCCGCTGCCGCCGTCGGGGGCCGGCTGGGTCCCGCTCCTCACCGGGCTCGCCGTCCTTCGAGCGGTCGAGGCGAACGCCGGGATCGCGGCCGTCCTCAAGTGGCCCAACGACGTCCTGCTGCCCGGTGACGGGTTCGGCAAGGTGGCCGGGATCCTCTGCGAGGTGGTGGGAGCCCCGTCCGGTGCCCTCGTCGTCATCGGCGTGGGGCTCAACGTCACGCAGACCCGCGCGGAGCTCCCCGTGCCGACCGCGACGTCGCTCCTGCTGGCCGGGGCGACGGCCGTCGACGGCACGGCGCTCGACGGCACGGCGCTCGCGGCCTCCTTCCTCGACCACCTCGCCGGGCTGTATGCCGGGCTGGTCGCCGGTGCGGCCGAGGTCGCCGCCGCGCGGGCGGCATACCGGGATCACTGCGCGACGATCGGGCAGGAGGTGCGGCTCAGCCGCGCCGAGGCGGCTGACGTCCTGGGTCGAGCGGTGGCCGTCGACGACGACGGACGGCTGGTGATCGAGCGGGCCGGGGAGCGCTCGGCCTGGGCGGCGGGTGACGTCGTCCACGTGCGGCCGCCGGACACCCCCGGCGCCGGGACCCTCCTCGGGGGATGAGCCTCGACGATGAAGGCGGGGCCGTCGCTGACCCCGTTGGCGGGGACGGTGGCGCCGAGGTCGGCCCGGTCACGGGCGACCGAGCCGAAGGTGAGCCAGGTGGCGCCCGCGCCGGCGATCGCCCCCAGGAGCTGGAAGAGATCGCCCCCAGGAGCTGGAAGAGGAGGTAGGACGCCGCGATACCCCCGTGGCAGGCCCCGGCAATCTCATCGCCGCCGTGCGGCCACCCCGAGCGCGGGTTCAGGATCAGCCGGGGTGGAGCCGTGCTGTCGTCCGAACGCTGCCGCAACCGCCAACTCTGGCCGGTCACCCCATGACCTCGGCGCTCGCTCCTTGACATGATGCACGCATGAGCGACGAGCCGAGCGAGGAGGTCAGCCGCAACGGGCGTCGTCGCCGTCGCTCCGAGTCGCTGCCCCCCGATCCCGATGTCGACGACATCGCGGCGGCCCTGCTCGGCCGCCCCCGTTCCCTGGCCCGCCGCGACGTCAGCTCCGGGGCGGCGGTCTCCCTGCTCAGTGCCCGCAAGCTCTGGCACGCCCTCGGCTTCCCCCTCGTGACCAGCGATGAGGAGCTCTTCACCGAGGCCGACCTCTACGCCCTGCGCACGGTCGCCAAGATCGTCCGGGAGGGCACGATGGACGAGACGACCGCGCTCGCCCACACCCGGGCGTTCGCCCGGACCGCCGACCGGCTCGCCGCCTGGCAGGTCCAGCTCGTCGCCGAGTCGATCTCGCCGCAGGAGGGCCGCGACGGCATCGGCCCGCTGGCCGTGCCCGACGTCGCGACGGCCAAGGCGGCCGCGATCCAGCTCATCGACCTCGTCGACGAGCTCGAACCGCTGCTCGTCTACGCCTGGCGTCGGCACCTGACGGACGCGATCTCCCGGATGATCAGCGACGCCGAGCCGTCGACGGACGAGCACGGCATGTGGCGGCACATCGGGTTCGCGGATCTGGTGGCCTTCACCAACCTCGTCCGCCGACTCTCCGAACGCGAGCTCTCGGTCGTCGTCAAGCGGTTCGAGGTGCTGACGTCCGACATCGTCACCGCCCACGGGGGGCGGATCATCAAGACGGTGGGCGACGAGATCCTCTTCTCCAACCGGGAGGCCGCGCCTGCGGCCGCCACGGCGCTCGACCTCGTCGACGCCATGTCCGACGACGACGTCCTGCCCGACGTGCGCGTCGGGATGGCCGCCGGGCCGGTGCTGTCGCGCCTCGGCGACGTCTTCGGCACGACCGTGAACCGCGCGTCGCGGTTGACCTCGATCGCCCAGCCCGGCAACGTGCTCATCGACGGGCAGATGGCCCACTCCCTCGACAGCGTCTCGGGCTTCGACCTCACCCCCCTCCGCAGCCGCGCGCTGCGGGGCGTCGGCAAGGTCAAGCCCTACGTCCTCGCCAGGGCCGGCGCCGACACCCGTCGTGGGACGCCCGACGAAACGACGCCCGAGCAGAGGGAGAGGGACGGCAGATGACGAGCACCGCAGCGGGTATGCCGGAGGGCGGGCAGGAGGGCGGCGCCCCCCTCGTGCGGCTGGAGCGCCACGGCGACGGTGGGCACGTCCTCGAGATCGTCCTCGACCGGCCTGCGGCCCTGAACGCCGTCTCCACCGCGATGGCCGCTGCCCTCGTCCGGGTGACGCGGGAGGTCGCGCACGACGACCGGGTGCGGTGCGTCGTCGTCAGCTCCTCGCAGGACCGCGCGTTCTGCGTCGGCGCCGACCTCAAGGAGCGACACACCCTCACCGACGCCGAGCTGGTGCGGCAGCGGCCGGGCAACCGCGCGGCATACGGAGGGATCCTGGCGCTGCCGGTGCCCGCCGTCGCGGCGGTGGAGGGCTTCGCCCTGGGTGGCGGCTTCGAGCTGGCGCTGGCCTGCGACCTGGTCGTCGCCGGCCAGGGGGCGATCGTAGGGCTGCCGGAGGTGTCGGTCGGGGTCATCCCCGGCGGCGGCGGCACCCAGCTACTGACCCGGCGGATCGGCTGGTCCAAGGCCGCTTCGCTCATCTTCACGGCCCGGCGCATCGGTGCGGGAGAGGCGTTCGCGCTCGGGTGCGTCGACGAGGTCGTCGCCACCGGCACCGCCAGGGCACGCGCCCTGGAGCTCGCGGCGACCATCGCCGAGCACTCCCCGGTCGGGCTGCGGCAGGCCAAACGCGCCATGCGGCTGGGCTCCGACCTCTACCTCGAGGCGGGCCTCGAGATCGAGGACAACTGCTGGCGGCAGGCCGCGTTCAGCGGCGACCGGGCCGAGGGCGTAGCCGCCTTCGCCGAGAAGCGCCGACCCCGCTGGCCCGGCCGGTGAGCCCTGCCGAGACGGGTGCCGGCGGACCCCGGGCCGGGCCCCAGGCCGCGTCGTCACGCACGCCGCACCTTTCGTCCCATAGCATCACCCGTATGACCCGTGTGCTGCTGGCTGAGGACGATCCGGCGATCTCCGAACCCCTGGCCCGGGCACTGCGTCGTGAGGGCTACGACGTCGACGTGCGCCCCGACGGCCGGGCGGCGCTCGAGGGCGCCCGCGAGAACCCGGACCTCGTCGTCCTCGACCTCGGGCTGCCCTTCATCGACGGGCTCGAGGTGTGTCGCCGCATCCGTGCCGACGGCAAGACCGTGCCGGTGCTCATCCTCACCGCCCGCGCCGACGAGGTCGACACGGTCGTGGGCCTGGACGCCGGCGCCGACGACTACGTCACCAAGCCGTTCCGGCTCGCGGAGCTGCTCGCCCGGGTGCGGGCGCTGCTGCGCCGCAACCCCACGGACGCCTCCCCGTCGACCGACATGCTCCGGATCGACCCCGAGGGGCGTCGGGCGTGGTTCAAGGACGAGGAGCTGCACCTCACCGCCAAGGAGTTCGACCTCCTGCGGGTGCTCGTGCGCGAGCAGGGCAAGGTCGTCTCCCGCGAGCAGCTGATGCGCGAGATCTGGGAGACGGCGTGGTTCGGCTCGACGAAGACCCTCGACATGCACATCAGCGTCCTGCGGCGAAAGCTCGGTGACGACGCCGCCCAGCCGCAGTACATCTCCACCGTGAGGGGCGTGGGCTTCCGGTTCGAGCGCGCGGAGGACTGAGCATGCGCCAGCAGCTCATGCGCTCGTCGCTCCTGGCGGTCGTCCTCGCTGTGCTCGTCGCCGGGATCCCGCTCGCGATCGTGGGGGCCGTGGTCGTCGGGTCCCCGACGCTGCTCGCGAGGTCGCTCGAGGTGCCCGCCACCACGCGGGTGGCCGAGGTCCTCATCGCCGTCGCCGTGCTCGCCGTGCTGGCAGTGCTCCTCACCGTCGTCGTCATCAACCGTTCTGCGCAGCGGATGGCCGATCCGATGGAGCGGCTGGCGCTGTCGGCCGAGCGTTTCGGCCAGGGTCAGGCGAAGGTGGAGCCGATGGTGTCGGGGGTCCCCGAGATCGACCGGGTCTCCGCGGTGCTCGCCCGGAGCGCGCGGGACGTCACGAAGTCGCTGGCCGCCGAGCGCGACTTCGCGTCGGACGCCTCGCACCAGCTCCGCACACCGCTGACCGCCCTCCTGATGCGGCTCGAGGAGATCTCCGAGACCTCCGACCCCACCGTGGTGAAGGAGGAGGCGAACATCGCCATCGCCCAGGTCGAGCGCCTCACGCGCGTCGTCGACGACCTGCTGATGCGCAGCCGTCGTGGCAACGACGCCCCGCGGCCCGAGGTCTCCCTCGACTCCGTCATCGCGGCGCTCCAGCGTGAGTGGCAGCCGGCCTTCGAGCAGGCCAGGCGCAGCGTCCACGTCCACGGTGAACGTGGTCTCGTCGTGAGGGCGACGCCGGTCGCGCTGAGCCAGGTGCTGAGCACCCTGCTCGAGAACTCCCTGATCCACGGCCGGGGGACGGTCGAGGTCCAGGCCCGGCGCACCGGACCCTCCGTCGTCGTTGAGGTCAGCGACCAGGGCGACGGCGTGCCGGCCACGATGGCGCCGCACATCTTCGAGCGCTCGGTGAGCAGCGGGCTGGGCAACAGCACCGGTCTCGGCCTTGCTCTGGCTCGGGACCTCGCCGAGTCCAACGGTGGCCGGCTCGACCTGATCTCGGCGCAGCCGGCCCGCTTCGCGCTGTTCCTGTCCGAGGCGGAGCAGCGCTGAGCCTCCGGAAGGTAGCCCCCTCGGGTCAGGCGTCGCGGGAGCTCGTCGGTGCGGTGGACTCCTGGTCGCCCAGGTTCTCGCCGACGAAGACGAACTTGCGGTAGGCCCAGAAGCGCATCAGGGTCGCGATGGCGATGCCGATGATGGTGTTGACGTTGACCGCGAGCCGCGACGTCATGTGCAGCCAGTCGTGGGTGGCATTGAGGTAGCCCGTCGACACGAGCAGCCCGAGACCGTTGACGACGAAGAAGAGCAGTGCCTCGTGGTGCGCGGCACGCTTCTGGCGGTGGCGGAACGTCCACAGTCGGTTGCCTATCCACGCCACCGTCGTGGCCACCGCGCCGGAGATCAGCCGGGAGGTCGCGAGGCGGCCTTCGAGGGGACCGTAGAAGAGGAGGTTGAAGCCGCCGAGGTCGATCACGAAGGCGATGAGACCGACGACACCGAACTTCGCAGCCTCGCGCCAGAAGACGTTGACGAGGCCACGAAGCCGTTCGGTGAGTCCGGACGCCATCGACGTGGGGGGTGGGACAGTCACCGGGAGAGCCTACGGTCCCCGCCTGTATGCCGCGTCCTCATCGCGTCTGGATAGGCTCGGTGTCGTGACGCAGCCACAGCGGGCCCCCGGGGGCTTCCCCGTCGTCGGAGTGGTCGGAGGCGGGCAGCTGGCCCGGATGATGCAGGGTCCGGCCATCGAGATGGGACTCCAGCTCAGCGTGCTCGCCGAGGCCACCGACGCGTCCGCGGCGCTCGTCATCCCCTCGGCGCCCGTGGGGGACCACACCGACCTCGCGGCGGTCCTCGCGTTCGCGCGGGAGTGTGACGTGGTGACCTTCGACCACGAGCACGTGACGCCGGCGGTGCTCGCCGCGCTCGAGGCCGAGGGCGTCGTCCTCCACCCCCGGCCGGCCGCTCTGCGCTTCGCCCAGGACAAGCTCGCGATGCGGGAGCGGCTGACCGCGCTCGACGTGCCGTGCCCGCGGTGGGCGCGAGCGACGACGGCGGCGGAGGTCGAGGCCTTCGGAGAGACCGGCTGGCCGGTCGTCGCCAAGACCCCGCGGGGCGGCTACGACGGCAAGGGCGTCCGCGTCGTGAGCGGTCCCGACGACATCGCGGACTGGCTCGCCCAGGTGGGCACCGAGGGTCCGCTCTCGGACGGCGTGCTGCTCGAGGAGCGGGTCGACTTCACGCGCGAGATCGCCGTCCTCGTCGCGCGCAGCCCGTCGGGCCAGGCGGCGGCGTGGCCCGTCGTCCAGACCGTCCAGACCGACAGCATCTGCAGCGAGGTGATCGCCCCGGCTCCGGGTCTCGATGCCGAGCTCGCCGCCGTGGCCACCGCGACCGCCCTGCGGATCGCGGGGGAGCTCGACGTCACGGGGGTGCTCGCCGTGGAGATGTTCGAGCTGCCGGACGCGGCGGGCCGCCCGTCGTTCGTCGTCAACGAGCTCGCGATGCGGCCGCACAACAGCGGTCACTGGTCGATGGACGGCGCCGTCACCGGACAGTTCGAGCAGCACCTGCGGGCGGTCCTCGACCTGCCGCTGGGCGACCCGAGCAGTCGGGCGCGGTGGACGGTGATGGCCAACGTCTTCGGGGGCGACTACGCGGAGCTCTACCCGGCATACCGGCACGTCATGGCCCGTGACCCGGGCGTCAAGGTCCACCTCTACGGCAAGGGGGTCCGACCGGGGCGCAAGATCGGCCATGTCAACGTCAGCTCGACGGACCTCGGCGATGCGCGGGCCCGGGCGACGCACGCGGCCGACTACCTCGGAGGAGTCATCGATGAGTGACAGCAGCCCCGTCGTCGGGCTCGTGATGGGCAGTGACAGTGACTGGCCGGTCATGAAAGAAGCGGCAAAAGCTCTGGGGGAGTTCGGGATCCGCTTCGAGGCCGACGTGGTGTCGGCGCACCGGATGCCCGACGAGATGATCGCCTACGGGCGGACTGCGGTGGGGCACGGGCTCCGTGTCATCATCGCCGGGGCCGGTGGCGCCGCCCACCTGCCGGGGATGCTCGCGGCGGTCACCCCGCTGCCCGTCATCGGGGTCCCGGTGCCGCTGAAGCACCTCGACGGGATGGACTCGTTGCTGTCGATCGTCCAGATGCCGGCCGGGGTCCCGGTCGCCACGGTCTCCATCGGCGGGGCCCGCAACGCCGGGCTGCTGGCGGCGCGGATCCTGGCCGCGGGCGACGGCGTCGAGGCGGCCCGGCTGCGGGCGGCGATGCTCGACTTCCAGGTGGCGCTGCGGGACCAGGCCCACGCCAAGGGCGCCGCCCTGCGGGCGGAGGTCGGCGCGGCACCGACGGGGAGACCCTGATGGGCATCCGCATCGAGGACACGGCGGACGTCTCGCCGGACGCGACGATCGGCGACGGGACGACCGTCTGGCACCTCGCGCAGGTGCGGGAGCACGCCGTCGTCGGGAGGAGCTGCATCCTCGGGCGAGGGTCCTACGTCGGCCCGGGCGTGCGGATCGGGAACAACTGCAAGCTGCAGAACTACGCTCTGGTCTACGAGCCGGCGGTCCTCGAGGACGGCGTCTTCGTCGGGCCGGCGGTGGTCTTCACCAACGACTACTACCCGCGGTCGGTCACCCCCGACGGGGTGCTCAAGCGCGGCGACGACTGGCCCGCGGTGGCCGTCACGGTGCGCACGGGGGCCTCGATCGGGGCCCGTTCGGTCTGTGTGGCGCCGGTGACCATCGGGCGGTGGGCGCTGGTGGCCGCCGGGTCGGTCGTGACCAAGGACGTGCCCGACTTCGCGCTCGTCGCCGGTGTGCCCGCCCGCCGGATCCGCTGGGTCGGCCGGGCCGGAGTTCCGTTGGAGCAGCAAGCCGACGGGTCGTGGCGGTGTCCCCGGACCGACGAGCGCTACGTCGAGACCGACGGGGTCCTGGCGGAGGTGTGACCGAGGGCCTCATCGTCGCCCGGTCGCGCGCTCGGAGCGGCGACTCGTAGGGTGGGATACGTGACGGCGCTGCCGCCGTCGCACCCGGAATCGGCCGCGGTGACAGCCGCGGCGAACCAGCACGAGGAGCCCCACCATGAGATTCGGTATCTTCATCCCGCAGGGCTGGCGCCTGGACCTCGTCGGCATCGAGCCCGCACAGCAGTGGGCGACGATGCTCGGCCTGGCGAAGCACGCCGACGACAACGTCGACTGGGAGTCGATCTGGGTCTACGACCACTTCCACACGGTGCCGATCCCCACGGGTGAGGCGACGCACGAGGCCTGGTCGCTGATGGCGGCATACGGCGCGGCGACGACCCGGGTCCGGCTCGGGCAGATGTGCACCTGCATGGCCTACCGCAACCCCGCATACCTCGCCAAGGTCGCGGCGACGATCGACGTCATCTCCGGCGGGCGGGTCGAGATGGGTATCGGCGCCGGGTGGTACGAGCACGAGTGGCGCGCGTTCGGATACGGCTTCCCCGGCGCGGGGGAGCGGCTCGGGATGCTCCGCGACGGCGTCGAGATCTTCCGGCAGATGTGGACCAAGGGCATCGCGACGCACGCCGGCAAGCACTACACGGTGGACGGCGCGATCTGCCAGCCGCGACCGCTGCAGGGCACCTCCCTGCCGGGGTCCGCGGCCAACGGCATCCCCATGTGGGTGGCCGGCGGGGGCGAGAAGGTGACGCTGAAGATCGCTGCGCAGTATGCCGACTACACCAACTTCGACGGCAGCCCGGAGGGTTTCGCGCACAAGAGCGAGCTGCTCAAGGGCCACTGCGACGACCTCGGTCGCGACTACGGCGAGATCACCCGCAGCGCGAACTACAACGTCATCATCGGCGAGACGGAGAAGGAGGTCGCGGGCCGGCTCGACTGGATCGTCGAGCACTACCGCAAGGCCGGCGTCCCCGAGAACGTCATCGAGGGGCAGCGCAAGGGCATGCTTTCGGGGCCGACGGTCGGGACGCCGGAGCAGATCGTCGAGGCGCTGAAGGGCATGGAGGCCCAGGGGATGACCTACGCCATCACCAACTTCACCGAGGCGGCCTACGACACCTCCGGCATCGAATTGTTCGAGCGCGAGGTCATGCCCGAGCTGCGCCACCCTGAGCCGTCTCACGCGAAGGGCTGAGGAATGGCCTGGGTGTCCAGCTCGATCCCCGACCAGACCGGCCGGGTGGTCGTCATCACCGGTGCCAACTCCGGCATCGGGCTCGAGGCGGCAAAGGTATTGTCCCGCGAGGGCGCTCACGTCGTCATGGCGTGCCGCAACGTCGACAAGGGGGCGGCTGCGCAACGAGCGGTGGGCGGGAGCAGCGAGGTGCGCAAGCTCGATCTCGCCGACCTCGCCTCGGTGCACGCCTTCGCCGATGAGCTCGAGGGAGACGTCGACGTGCTGGTCGACAACGGCGGGGTCATGGCGCCCCCGCTGCAGCGCACCGTCGACGGCTTCGAGTCGCAGCTGGGCACCAACGTCATGGGTCACGCGGCGCTCACGGCGCTGCTCCTGCCGCGGGTCACCGACCGGGTCGTCTGGCTCTCGTCCGCCATGCACCGCTTCGGCCACATCGACCTCGCCGACCTCAACTGGGAGCACCGTCGCTACCGGCGCTGGCCGGCATACGGGCAGAGCAAGCTGGCCGACCTCATGCTCGCCTACGAGCTCCAGCGGCGGCTCACCCTCGCCGGTTCGTCCGTGCGTTCGGTCGCGGCGCACCCCGGCTACTCCTCGACCAACCTCCAGCGCAACATGGGCGGCCGGTTCACCGCGCCGCTGCAGAACCTCGTCGCGAGGGCGGGCTTCCTCGTCCAGACCGCCGAGGCCGGCGCCTGGCCGACGCTGTATGCCGCGACGACGCCCGACCTGGTCGGCGGCAGCTACGTCGGGCCGTCGGGGCCGGGGGAGATGACCGGCGCGCCGCACCTCGTCGGCTCGAGCGACGCGTCGCACGACGCGGCCGTCGGGCGTGCGTTGTTCGACCAGGTCGAGGAGCTGGCAGGGGTGTCGTTCGGGCTGCCGGCCTGACGGTGGCCCGGCCGAGGAGTCCTCGGCAGAGGGTGAGGCGGGCCACACCCGCGGCGGTGGGCCCGCGGCATACCGGGGAGTAACCTCCGAAGGTGAGTACCGTCGTCGCCGCCCAGGACACCTACCCCCTCTTCGCGATCCCCGAGGACCATGAAGCACTGCGAGCGGCGGTGCGGGCCGTCGCCGAGGCGAAGATCGCGCCGTATGCCGCGGAGGTCGACGAGGACGCGCGCTATCCGCAGGAGGCGCACGACGCGCTCGTCGCGAGCGACTTCTTCGCGCCGCACATCCCGGAGGAGTACGACGGGGTCGGCGCCGACGCCCTCGCCACCTGCATCGTCATCGAAGAGGTCGCCCGGGTGTGCGCCTCGTCGTCGCTCATCCCGGCCGTCAACAAGCTCGGCTCGATGCCGATCATCGTGGCGGGCTCCGAGGACCTCAAGCGCCGCTACCTCACCCCGCTCGGTCAGGGGAAAGCGGCCATCTCCTACGGCCTCTCCGAGCGCGAGGCCGGCTCCGACACGGCATCGATGAAGTGCCGCGCGACCCGCGACGGCGACGACTGGATCCTTCACGGGCAGAAGTCGTGGATCACCAATGCCGGTGTCTCCGAGTACTACACGGTCCTCGCGGTGACCGACCCCGACGGCCGGCGGGGGGCCAACGTCTCGGCGTTCGTCGTCGAGAAGTCCGACCCGGGCTTCACCTTCGGTGAGAAGGAGCGCAAGCTCGGCATCAAGGGCTCGCCGACCCGGGAGCTGCACTTCGACCACGTCCGCATCCCGGGCGACCGGATCGTCGGCGCGGAGGGTGACGGGCTCAAGATCGCGCTGCGGACCCTCGACCACACGCGCGTGACCATCGGGGCGCAGGCCGTCGGGATCGCGCAGGGAGCGCTCGACTTCGCGATCGGCTACATCAAGGACCGGCGGCAGTTCGGCAAGGCGATCGCGGAGTTCCAGGGGATCCAGTTCATGATCGCCGACATGGCGATGAGCCTCGAGGCGGCGCGGCAGATGGTCTACGTCGCCGCGGCGAAGTCCGAGCGCAGCGACGCCGATCTGTCGTTCTTCGGCGCGGCGGCGAAGTGCTACGCCTCCGACGTGGCGATGCAGATCACCACCGACGCGGTGCAGCTGCTCGGCGGCGCGGGCTACACGCGGGACTTCCCGGTCGAGCGGATGATGCGCGACGCGAAGATCACCCAGATCTACGAGGGCACCAACCAGGTGCAGCGGATCGTGATGGCGCGGCAGCTGCTGAAGTAGGAGGGCGTCGCGGCGGGGACGCAGGAACGGCACGTGCCCGGTATGTCCGGCCGCTGGGGCGGCATACCGAACTGGTGCCGGTCCTGTGTCCCGTTGGTGGCGCGTTGACGAGCGGCGTTTTGTGACAGTGGGACTCGTCGGCGGCCGCCTGAGTAGTGACGTCGGAGGGGTGTCGGTGGTCGCCGCGAGGTTCGTCGTATGGAAGATCTTCGGTACTTCGAGCGGCGGGTGGCGATCGATGCCGCGGTCGACGCCTTGGCCGGATCGAGTCGTGCCTCTGGGAAGCGCAGACCGCCGACCTCGGACCACTCTTCCGTCGGATCGACGACCTGGGCCGCCGCGTCGAGTCGGCCCGGGTGGCGGTGCTCGCGGAGGCGATGGGGCGGGGCGAAACCACAGGGACCGTGGCGCGGGCGCACGTGGGATGGGTGCTGGAGTGGGCGCCGTCGTTGCGGGGTGGCGGCGCTGGGCGGCTGGTCGAGGTGGCTCTGGCGAGCCGGGAGGAGCGTCACGCCCAGCTGCGGGAGGCGTTGCTGGACGGTCGGGTCGGCGTCTCCGACGCCGCCGTGTGCCTGACCGAGATGGAGCGGCTGCGGCACCGGCTGCGGCCGGAGGCGGTGCCGATGGTGTGGGAGGGGTTGCTGGTCCTCGCCGGTCTGGAGGGACCGCGGGCGATCCGGGCCCTGCGTCCGGCGCTGCTGGCGCGCTACGGATCGGGCGACGAGCTGGAGAAGCTCGACGATCGGGCGCGGACGCAGGTGCGGTTGAGCCAGCCGGTGACGGCGGCCGACGGGCTGCACGAGTATGCGTTGCTCCTCGGCACCGAGAGCCGGGCCGTCCTGGAGGCGGCCCTGGGTCCGGTCTCTGCGCCCTGCCCGACGGACGAGGTGCCGGACCTGCGGCCGTCGGGCCAGCGGCGGGCGGAGGGGTTGATGACCCTCGTGCGGCGTGCGGTCGCGTCGCCCGAGTCGGTGCCGACGTCGTCGAAGGCGACGGTGTTCGTGACGATCGACCTCGAAGCCCTGCAAGCTCGGATGCGGGCGGCCGGCTTCGGGTGTTGCGGCGAGGCGGATCAGGATCTGGTGCGGGGTGGGACGACGGTGGGCAGTGCGGATGCCGGGAGCCTGCTGAGTCCGGCGACCATGCGGCGGATGGCCTGTGACGGTGGGGTGATCCCTGTCGTCCTCGGGTCGATGGGCGAGGTCCTCGACCTCGGCCGGGAGGTGCGGCTGTTCACCCCGGGACAGCACAGAGCCCTCTGGCTCCGTGACCGACACTGCACGATCCCGGGGTGCTCGATGCCGGCGCAATGGTGCGACGCGCATCATTTGGTGCACTGGGTCGACTACGGAGAGAGCGAGATTCGCAACGGGGCGCTGCTCTGCGGCTATCACCACTCCTGGGTGCACACGAAACGGGTCGCCGGTCGGGTGGTCGTCGACGCAGAGCGGGGCGAGCACGTCGTGTGGGACCTCAGGCCCGGCTCCTACGACGTCCGCGGGCCGGACCCGGGTCCGGGTGGTCGAGCGTGATCCCGCCTCGCACCCCGCCGACGGCGGGGCCATCGGCGCGGCGGGTGGCGTCCGTCGTGGGTGCGGTCGGCGCGGTCGGCGCGGTCGGGGTGGTCTCGTGGTGCCAGGCGAGCAGTCCGAACCAGACGACGACGAGGACTCCGGGAGGCGCCAGCAGGCTGACCGGCAGGACGCTGCCGAAGAAGGTGTAGATGCCCAGCCAGAGGCCGACGACGACGCCGAGGATCCGCTCCGAGCGTGGTCGGCAGAGCAACGCGGCCGTGATGATCCAGGTCGCGGCCAGGACGTGACCGCCGAGTCGGACGGGGAAGGCGATGTCGTAGGGGACGTTGTTCAGCGTCATCGCGCCGCTGGTGATGTCGAGCGCGAGCCAGGCGAACCCCGCTGCCCGGGCCCAGTCGGGCGCCGGCATCCGGCTGACCAGGAACAGCACCGAGAGGTGGAACAGCATCCCGAGGGCCGCACCGACCTTCGAGCCCGGCAGAGCGACGCCCAGGATCAGCGTGGGGGTGAACAGGGCGATGGGCAGGATCGCGATGGTGCGGAAGCTGAGGATCTCACGGTCGAGCGTCAGCATGACGTCTCCTTGGTTGGGTCGTGAGCGGTCCCGAGCAGCGCGTGGGCGTTTCGGGCGGTGAGGGTCCGCCAGGGGGTGTCAGCCACGTCGCGCCAGCCGGCGTCCAGCGAGTCGATCTGCCGTCGGACCGCATCAGCTGGCGTGAAGCAGTGGTCGCTCCCGTAGAGGATCCGGTCCGTGCCGACGCGTTTAATCAGCGCGGCGGCGTTGTGGGGCAGGGGAGTACCGGCGAGGTCGAACCAGAGGCGCTGCAGCCCCGCGGCGGGCAACTCTCTGCTCCCCGACTCCTCTGTCCTCGACATCCCGGCGCCCTCCTGGCCGGCGGGCAGGGTCGCGAAGAGCTCCCACCGGTCGAGGATCGCGGGCAGCAGGGCACCGCAGTGCGGGACGACGACCTCGACCGCGGGGTATGCCGCGAGGGTGCCGTGCTCGACGAGGCCGACGACCGCGCGGGTCGTCTCGACCATGAACTCGAGCAGCGGTCGGGGCAGGCCGAGAGCGGTCTGCGGCCAGCCCGGGGGGACGTGGGGTGGAGGAAGACCGTGGTGCCGCGGGCCTGGAATTGCTGCCACAAGGGCGCCATCACCGGGTCGGAGGGGTAGCGGCCGCCGGCATAGGTCGTGAGGACGGCGCCCACGGCGCCGAGGTCGTCGCAGGCGCGCTCGAGCTCGGCCAGCGCCGCGTCCATCGCGGGGAGCGGCAAGGTGGCGAAGAACCGGAACCGGTCGGGGTGCCTCGCGCACAGCTCGGCGACGTAGTCGTTGACCGCGGTCGCCAGGGCCCGCGCCTGCCTGCTGTTCTGCCCGCTGAGGTCTACACCGGGGGAGGACAGCGAGAGCACGGCCAGCTCGATGTCGGCCTCGTCCATCAGGCGCAGGTGCTGCTCGAGGGACCAGACCGGCCAGGCCGGCATACCGTCGGGCGTGGTGTGTCCTGCGGCGACGGCGGCCTCGACGTAGCCCGGGGGGAGGACGTGGGCGTGGACGTCGACCAGGCCCCCGCGCGCTGGCGTGCGCAGCGTGCTCAGCGTGCTCGGCGTGCTCGGCGAGCCAGGCGTGCTCACCACGTGTCCAGGTCGTCGGCGAAGGCGAGGGGCCGCTCACTCAGGCCGGCGATGGTCTGACCGGCGCGCGCGATGCCGACGGCGTCCATGGCGTTGTGGGTGAGCACGAGACGCTTGGCGCCGGTGCGTTGCATCAGCCGCCCGACCTCCTTGGCGGTGAGGTGCTGGTCGGCAAAGTGCCTCCGCAGGAACGGGATCGCGTAGCGGGGGATGTCGGACCGGGTGGCCAGGGTCTTGGCCAGCTCCTCGTCGGGATCGATGATCTCGCTGACCAGGAGGTCCACCCCGTGGCCCAGCTGTTCGACGGCGGGGCTCGGTCCGGTGTCACCGGTGTAGAGGATCGACCGGTCGGGCATGTCGAACCGCAGGGACAGGGACTGGAAGGCGGTGGCGTCGGCGCTGCCCGGGGCGAAGCCGTAGTGGGTGTTGCCGGCCGCGAGGACCGTGACGTCGCCGAGGACGAACGAGGAGCCGTCGGTGATCTCGTGCACCTCGACGAGCGTCGGGGCGAGATCGGTGGTGCGGGTGTTCTCCGCGTGGTCGAGGTCCGCGAGGTAGCGCTGGGCGGTCTCGATCTCGGCCACGGTCTGCCTGGTCCCCGGCGGCCCGTAGACGACCAGCGTCCCCGGCACGTGCTGCTGGATGCGGGCGCCCAGAAGGGCGAACAGCCCACCGGTGTGATCGACGTGCAGGTGGCTGATGATCAGCGTGGACAGCGCCGTCAGAGCCACGCCGGCCTTCGCCAGCTGCGCTGCGGCCCCGTCACCCACGTCGATGAGGATGGCGTGCTCGGCGTCGTGCAGGAGGTTCGCCGGTTGGGCGCGGTCCGGGTGGGGCACCGGTCCACCCATCGTGCCCAGCGTGGTGAACGCGTAGGCGTGCTCGAAGACGCTCGCCGTCGACAGCGTCGTCACCACCTGGGGTGGTCGCAACGCCGTCGCGGCCCACGCACCACCGATCGCCGCCGCCCCCACGGCACCACCCGCCGCCGCGCCGAGCAGCAGGGACCGCCGGTTGATGCGGTGCTGGCCAGCCTTCTGGTCGGCGTTCATCGGTCGTCCCCGGGTGGTGGCGCGTCCCCAGCGCCGCGAGGAAGCCCGAGACCAGCTCGCCGCACCGTGCCGGTTCGTCCAACCAGGGCAGGTGGCCGGCTCCGTCGATCGTCTGCAGCTGCGCGTCGGGCAGGATCGCGGCGATGCGCTGTGCGGTGGCCACGCTGCCGAACGGGTCGGAGGTCCCCCAGACCATCAGCACGGGCTGGGTGATCCGGCGCAGGTCCGCCTCGGTCAGGCGGAACCGCGGGACCGCGCCGCGGAGCCGGTTCATGACCTGCATGAGGCTCACGGTCGACACCTCGTAGTGGGGCAGTCGTCCGAAGGCGAGATAGCACGCGGCGAGGGCCTCCGGCTGACGGGCGATGGACTCGGGGGAGTGACCGGTGACCTTCAGCCCGTTCAGCGCGGTCTTCGCGGACCGAGGGATGACCGCGCGCAGGATCAGCGTGCCGAGCCCGCGGATCGAGGTCAGTCGCAGGGACAGCGGCGGACAAGAGTCGAGGACGTTGCCGGGGACGCCGACCAGGGCGAGCCCGCTGACCCGTTCGGGCCGGTCCAGGGCGAGCCACAGGCTCCATTCGCCGCCCATCGAGTGGGCGAGGACCGGCACCCGCTCGAGCCCGAGGTCGTCGAGCACGGCGGTCAGCGTCTCCACCGCGAACTCGCGCATGTCGACCTCACGGTGGTCCATGCCCTCGCTCAGGCCGCCGCCCGGGCGCTGCACGATGACGATGCGGTAGCCCGCCAGGTGCGGCAGCAGCGTTGCGAACGGGAAGCCGTCGCCGGTGTTGCCCGGGACGACGAGCAGGGGTGGTCCCTCGCCGACCTCGGTCACGCGCACCCGGAGCCCGGAGCCGGGCAGCGTCACGACATGCTCTCGCGGCTCGAGGTCGTAGAAGGTATTGAGCTGCTCCTCGGCGTCGCGGGCGGCGGCGACGCGGGGGTCATGGGGGTCGAGCGTCAGGTTCTTCATGGTCGTGCCTCTGAATTCCTCAGTCTGACAACGGCATACGGATGGGTGAGGCTCAGTAGGGCTGGGCGAGCGTCTGCAGCGCGGTCTGGATCACGGCGACGTTCTCCCTCGGGGCAGAGCCCTCCTGCTCGAGCCGCGAGAGCGCAACGCTCGTCTCCACGACCGTGCGGACCCGGTCGTATCGCCGCGTCATGAACGCCTCGAACGCCTCGGACAGCGTCGCGGAGGTGGAGACGCACTGCGCCAGGACCACGGCGTCCTCCAGTGCCATCCCGGCGCCCTGACCCAGGTGGGCGGTCGTGGCGTGCGCCGCGTCGCCGATCAGGATCGTGCGACCACGGTGCCACCGGTCGGGGACGAGGATCCAGTCGAAAGGACGGCAGATCACCTCGGCGTCCGGCGTCAACCGCCGGCGCAGCTCGACGACGGCCGGAGCGGTGTAGGAGTCGAGGAGCTCGGTGAACAGGGCGTGGACGTCGTCGTCGGTCAGGTGGGTCCGATCGGGCGCGTCGACGACGGCGGGGAGGTAGACGAGGTCCTGAGGCAGGGAGTAGAAACCGAGCCTCCCGACCGGTCCGTGATACCAGCCCTGGTCGGCGACGGGGGGTCCCGGGGCCATCCACCTCAGGCTGATCTGGCCGGAGTAGGTGGGTCCGGGAGCGTCCGGGAAGAGGTCGGAGCGGGTGGTGGAGCCGATGCCGTCGGCCCCGACGACCAGGTCGTAGCACTGCTGCTCGCCGTCGCTGGTCGTCACGAGAGACCCGTCGGCGCGCTCGTCCGCGGACACGAGGGTCACGCCGCTTCGGATGGTGACACCGAGACCGCGGGCGGCGTCGGCGAGGATGCGCAGCAGCACGGGCCGGTAGATGCCGATCGCCGTCTTGGCGCCCGGCCACTGCGGGAGGCCCGGGCCCGCGCTGGTGACGTGCCCGGCGGAGTCCATCTGGGTGAGCGAGGACGAGTCCGTGAAGGGTGTGCCGTTCGCGTAGCACTCCGCATAGACGCCGAGCTCGTCGAGTGCCTCGGCCGCCCGGCCGGAGATCGAGACCGAGGCGCCGGGGGGCGCCTCGTCGGCGAGCTCGACGACGTCGCACCGCACCCCCACCCGGGAGAGGGCGATGGCCGCGGACAGGCCGGCGATCCCGCCGCCGATGATCAGTGCGTTGGAGGGATGAGCCATATCGGGGCCGCCTTGGTGGTCAGGGTTCGCAGCCGTCCGGCTGTGTTCCTCACGCTAGGCTGGTGATCCATTCAAGAGAATGCGGATTCTACCCAGTGGAAGAGACGATGACAGAACCCGTCGAGCAGGCCCCCCGATCAGGGGTCCTCGAGCGTGCCTTCGCGGTTCTGGGTGCCTTCAGCCCCGACGACGTCGCGCTTCCCCTCGGAGTGCTCGCCCAACGCGCTTCGCTGCCCGCCAACACCACCCTGCGCCTCGCCCGCCAGCTCGTGGGGCTGGGTGCCCTCCAACGAGCGGAGGACGGCACCTACAGCATCGGCGTCCGCCTCCTGGAGTATGCCGCCCTGGCACCACGCGGACACGGGTTGCGCCGCGTCGCGCTCCCCTTCATGGAGGACCTGCTCCTCGTCACCCGCCAGCACGTGCAGCTCACGGTCCGCGAAGGTCAGGAGGCGGTGCTGGTCGAGAGGCTGTCGGCGCACGAGGCGCTGCCCGTCCTGCACACCGTGGGGGCGCGAACGCCGTTGGACGCGACCGGTGCCGGGGTCCTGCTGCTCGCCTACGCGCCCGTGGCGGTGCAGGAGGAAGCGCTCCGGGTGTTCGACCCGGGGCGCGGCGACGACACCATCACCACCCCTGCGCAACTGCGTCGTCGGCTGGCGTCCGTGCGGCGCGACGGCTTCATCAGCAGCGAGCAGCACCTGCCCTACTTCCGGGCGGGCGTGGCCGCGCCCGTGCGCGACGAGCACCGTGACGTCGTCGCCGCGGTGTCCATCGTCATCCCCGGCGGCAGCCCCGACCTGCGCCCCTTCGACCACGCCGTCCAGACGACGGCGCGGGCGATCAGCCGGGCGCTGCAGACGTGACGCGCAGATCAAGGACGAGGTAGCCCGCACCCCGGAGGACGTGCGTCCCGTCGGGTCAGCTCCCGGGGACGGTGCCCGCCGGCGCCACGGTCATCGGCTGGTCGTTCTTGATCATCGCGAAGAGGGCCAGCGCCTCGGTGGTGTTCCACTTCACCGCGACCCCGGCGTTGGGGGTCTGGTAGGCGGCGTTCGCGATGGGGACGACCAGGGAGAGGGTGTCGCCCCCGTCGACCCCGCGGAGCGTCTGGAGCACGCGGACGGCGTCGGTCATCTGGGTGTCCTGGCCCACCTCGAGCCCCTTGGCGGCGGCGTCGGCGAAACCCTTGTAGCTCGACGGCACCAGCACCGTCGACGGCGTGACCGCCTTCTTCAGGATCGCGCCGAGGAACTGCCGCTGACGCTCGGCGCGGCCGATGTCGCCGCGGGGGTCGGAGTGGCGAGCGCGGACGTAGCCGAGCGCGGTCGGGCCGTCGAGGGTCTGGCAACCCTTCTTGAGGTTGATCGCGGCGTAGGCGTCGTTCATGTCGAAGGGGACGCAGACGTCGACGCCGCCGAGGCTGTCGACGACCGAGGCGAAGCCGCCGAACCCGATCTCGACGTAGCCGTCGATGCGGATCCCGGTGGCCTGCTCGACCGTCGCGACGAGCAGCTTGGCGCCGCCGAAGGCGAAGGAGGCGTTGATCTTGTTGCTCCGGTAGCCGGGAATCGGCACGTAGGAGTCGCGGGGGATCGAGATGAGCGCCGGTTTGCCGCCGTGCTCGGAGACGTGGACGAGGATGATCGAGTCGGTCCGCTTGCCGATGTCACCGCCGCTCGCGTTCAGCTGCTTCTGCTGCTCGGGCGTGAGACCGTCGCGCCCGTCGCTGCCGACGAGCAGGTAGTTGTGCCCGGCCGTGGCGGCCGGGCGAGCGCCTGCCGGTGCGTCGTCGACCCGGGTGACGTTGCCCCAGGCGTTGAGCGGCACCCACACCATGAACGCGATCCAGGCCAGGACGACGAGCAGGATGACGGCGATGATCCCGCGTCGACGCGCCCGGCTGCGGCGGCGCGGAGGCCGGGGGCCACGGGTCGGAGGCTCACCGGCATACCCACGCCCATCGTCGGGTCGGACGTTCGGTCGAGCGCCGGGTCGGGCGTCGGGTCGGGCGTCGGGGCTGGCGTTCGGTCGGGCGTTCGGTCGGGCGTCGGGACCAGGGTCGGTACGTCGGCCGCGGGCCTGCCCGGGGACGTAGTCCGCGTCCTCCTCGTAGAGCGGCCCCGACGGTGCCTGGCGCGCGGCCGGACGGGCTGGCTCGCTGGCGGGCACATGGTGGGCGGGGGCCAGGGTCGGCTGCGCCGCCCGGGACCGGCCGGCAGCGGCGAAACGCTTCCCGCGGCGCCGGGTGTCGACCACGAAGTCGTCGTCCCACGAGGCTCCGTCGGCGTCGAACGAGGACTCGTCCCCGACGTCGTCGTTCCAGCGGT
The DNA here is from genome assembly GCF_025353065.1 of Lapillicoccus sp. Lineage (GTDB taxonomy): Bacteria > Actinomycetota > Actinomycetes > Actinomycetales > Dermatophilaceae > Lapillicoccus. The sequence goes on along the minus strand of NZ_JANXRJ010000031.1, from coordinate 25,601 downwards.
CGACGTGCTCGGACCGCCCGGCCCGCGCCTGCGGGATGGGGCGGGCCTTGTCGGACCCCGGATCACGGCTCGTCACGGGTTCACGCTGCTTTCCTCGGTCGGCATGAATGAGCCATGGTGCCACGTCCACCCTGTGGTGCCGCATCATCGGCACGCGCAAAAGCGCTGTGGATGCGGGGTGGATAGAGTCCGCGGCATGGACAAAGTCGTCGCAGACCCGGCAGCGGCCATCGCGGGCATCACCGACGGGGCCTCGATCGCGGTGGGCGGGTTCGGCCTCTGCGGGATCCCGAGCGTGCTCATCCGGGCCGTGCTCGACGCCGGTATCACCGACCTCGAGGCGATCTCGAACAACTGCGGGGTCGACGACTGGGGTCTCGGCCTGCTGCTTCGGGCCAAGCGGATCCGGCGGATGGTCTCCTCCTACGTCGGGGAGAACAAGGAGTTCGAGCGTCAGTACCTCACCGGCGAGCTCGAGGTCGAGCTCACCCCCCAGGGCACCCTCGCGGAGCGACTGCGCGCCGGTGGCTCCGGGATCCCGGCGTTCTTCACGCCGACCGGCGCGGGTACGCAGATCGCCGAGGGCGGTCTGCCCTGGCGGTATGCCGCCGACGGCACCGTCGCTCTCGCGTCGCCGCCGAAGGAGACGCGGGAGGTCGAGTGGATGGGGTCGACGCGCACCGTGGTCCTCGAGCACGCGATCGTCGCCGACTTCGGGCTCGTGCGGGCCCGCAAGGGCGACCGCCTCGGCAACCTCGTCTTCGAGAGGTCGGCCCGCAACTTCAATCCCGTGGCGGCCATGTCCGGGCAGCTCACCATCGCCGAGGTCGAGGAGCTCGTCGAGCCGGGTGAGCTCGATCCGGACGAGATCCACCTCCCCGGCATCTACGTGCAGCGGGTCCTGCCGCTCACGCCCGAGCAGGCGGCCGACAAGCGCATCGAGCGGCGGACGGTCCGGCCTGCGCGCGCCGCCCCACCGACCACCGCCCCACCGACCACCGCCCCCTCGAGCCCGACCACGGAGGTCTGAGTCATGGCCCTCACCCGCGAGCAGATGGCGGCCCGCGCCGCCGCCGAGCTGGCCGACGGCGACTACGTCAACCTCGGTATCGGGCTGCCGACGCTCGTCCCGAACTACGTACCCGACGACGTCGAGCTCGTCCTGCAGTCCGAGAACGGCATCCTCGGCGTCGGGCCCTATCCCTATGCAGGAGAAGAAGATCCGGACCTCGTCAATGCCGGTAAGGAGACCGTGACGCTCCGGCCCGGAGCGTCGATCTTCGACTCGGCGATGTCCTTCGGCATGATCCGCAGTGGCAAGGTCGATGCGGCGATCCTCGGGGCCATGCAGGTGTCCGCCGGGGGCGACATCGCCAACTGGATGATTCCTGGGAAGATGGTCAAGGGCATGGGCGGCGCGATGGACCTCGTGCACGGCGCGAGGAAGGTCATCGTCCTGATGGAGCACGTCGCCCGGGACGGCAGCCATAAGATCCTCGACGAGTGCACCCTGCCCTACACCGGCAGGCGCGTCGTCCAGCGGATCATCACCGACCTCGCCGTCCTCGACGTCACCCCCGGCGGCCTCGTGCTGCGCGAGCTCGCCGACGGGGTCACGGTGCACGAGGTGCGCGAGAAGACCGGACCGGTCTTCGCCGTCGACCTCGGCCCCGCCTGAACTCAGCCCCCACTCAGCCTGACGGTCACACCCTCGGAGGTGCGACGGGCCTGCTGCTCGCCGTCCGGGTCACGGACCAGGACGACCGAACCGTCGGCATACCAGGCGGAGAGGGCGTCGACGAGCACCCGGTCGAGGGTCCCCGCCAGCTCGACCCGGGGGCGGTCCCCCCACTCGGGTCGGGGCACGACCAGCGCGCCGTATGCCGCCGGGCCGGCTGCCACTCCCGCCGCCCCCACGAGCGCGACGGCGGCGGGAGACGGGGACTCCCAGGCGTCGAAGACGTCACCGTACGTAGCGAGTTCACGTGCCTCGTCGAACACGCCGCCGGGGGTGTCGAGGTGCCCGCGGGCGAGCATCGGGAGACTGACGAGGACCGCTCCCGTGCCTGAGCTGTGCGCCCCCGCGACGACGGTGACGTCGTCGCTGACGACCAAGGCGATGTCCCCGCCAAGATCAGCCACAGTGCCGGTGCTGGGGCCGCGGTTGCTGGGGGCGCGGTTGCTGGGGGCACGGTCGCCGGCTCCCGGCAGCACGAGGGTCGCGCCCACCGACCACACCGCCAAGGCCCAATAGACCGCCCGCCAGTGCAGCGGCAGGTCGAGCAGCACGCGGCTGCCCGACGTCACGTCGAGATCCTCCTGCAGGGCGTTGGCCGCCTTGGCGACCCAGTTGGTGAGCACCTTGGCCGAGAGCTCGATCCGCTCACCCCGGGTCGGCCCCACCGCGTCGTCGTAGAAGGTGAGGCGAGGGCGTGTCGCGTCCGCACGCAACGCGGTGGCCAGCACGTCGGCGGGCAGGACGGATCGCTCGGTGGGCACGCCTGACGGTACCCATCCGATCTCCCGGCCCAGTCGCTGGGACCCGGTCCGGCGGGTCACCGTGCTGCCACGCGTGCGGGGGTTAGGCTCCGGAGCATGCGCGACATCGGTGGTGCAGATCCCCAGTCCGCTTTCCTGCGAGCCGTCGTCGTCGGGCCGGCCGCGACCCCGTCACTCACCGTCCCGTCGCTCACCGCCTCGTCGCTAGCCATCTCGTCGCTCACCGTCGACCTCGACCTCATGCTGCGCGAGGCGGGTCACGACGTGACGCTGCTGACCGGGGCGCCGGTGGTCGGGGTCGCCCCCGACGGCCTGGCCGCGCAGGCCGAGCCCTCCTGGGTCAGGGCTCCGGCTCCCCGAGCGGTCCCGCTCCTCGGCTGGTCACGCCTCGACACCTGGGCCCGCACCGGCCGCAGGTTGCGGGGGGTCGACGTGATCGTCCTCGTCCACTCCGGCCTCAGCAGCGTCCCGGCGCTGCTCGCACTGCTTCACGGCGCAGGCGCGTCTGGCTCCCGGGACGGTGGCCGGCCCCGGATGGTCCTCGTGGCCGCAGAACCGTTGGCTCGTCCCGGTCGGTCCGGTTGGACGGCTCGCAGGGGGTGGCACGTGGGGAACCGACTCACGGCGGCCTTGGTCCGGCGGGTGGACGCCGTCCTCGTGCACGACGACGAGGCGGCCGTGGTGGCCACCGGTCTCGGTGCCGAACGGGTCAGCGTCACCGCGCGTCCGGCGTCCCGCCCCGAGCAGTCGAGGGGGGACCCGTCCGGTGTCATGCTGGGGAATTCCGCTGGGGCGTGGGCGATCAGCACCCTGACCGCTGCGACCCCCAGTGCCCGCGACGTCCTGGCGACGGGGCGACCGGGTGGCGCTCCCGCCGGCGGTCGGGGTGGTCCGGCCGGTCGGGAGGTTGGGGACGGCCGGGAGGTTCAGGACGGCCGCGAGATTCAGGACGGCCGGGAGGTCGGGGACGGCCGGGAGGTTCAGGGCGGTCGGACGCGGGTCGCGATCGGCGCCGTGGCGCGGGAGGTACGCCACGGGTTGGCTCTCGGATCCCGTTTCCTCAGTGCAGGACTCGTCAGCCGCGGGATGCGTCAACCCCCCTCTCAGTGTCTTGATCTCGAGCGAGCACGGACCGGTCGCGTCCCCGTGGGCCGCGCCCCGAACGGGCGGGCGACGGTGTGGCGGGCAACGTTCGGGGAGACGGGCACTGCAGTCGGGCCAGCTGCGGTCGGGCCAGCTGCGGTCGGGGCGCAGACGGTGGCACCACGGACCGGCAGGGACGACGACGACCAGGACGGCGCCCTGTCCGCCGAATGGGCGCACTACGTGGGGGTGCTCGAGTCGTTGGCGTCGCCCTACACCTCCGGGTCGACTCACTCCGGGTTCTCTGCCCCCGGGTTCTCTGCCTCCGGGTTCATTGATTCCGGGTTCTCTCCCTCGGGGTTGCCTACCGCCGGGGCGCCGACCTCCGGGTACTGCGACGCCCCCGGAGGCGTGGGTCCCGACCCGGTGGGACCCCTGACCGTCCGCCTGGCCGTCCGCATGACCGTCCGCACGAGGGCGGTCGTCGCGGGGTGGCGCGAGCGGGTGCGGGCGGATCGGACCCCGCGCGCCACCGTGCCGATGCAGCGCAGCGACCTGCCGGACTGGGTGGTGCCGACCGACGTCCTCGTCGACGCTGCCGACGGCGACGAGGCGAAGGTCGTGGCGCGCGAGCTCGGGCTGCCGAGGGTCCGCGACGGGGCGGAGGCCTGGTCGGCGCTCGGCGCGCTCGCCGCGGTCATCCGCATCGTCGACGACGGGCGCCGCAGCGCCGTGGTCGTCGACGAGTCGGGACCCCGGTCGACCCTCACGCGCTGGGCTCGCGCCGTCGGCTTCGCCCCGGTGTCGCTAGGCCTCGGTGGTCCCCGCGCCGACCTCGCGGCGGTCGACCTCGAGATGGAGACCCTGGACGTCATCGCGCGCGTGCACCCCGGCGGCTGCGATGCCGACGACGTCGACGAGATCGTTGCGTCGTCGTCCTGGCTGCTGCGCCCCGGCGGCATCCTGGTCGTGACCATCCCGCTCGGCCCGCCCGGCGCCCCCGGTGCCATCGCGCCGGCCGACGTGAGGGGGGTGGTGGCGCGGGCGCACGGGTTCGGTTTCACCCTCGTCGGCGACCTCGACGGCGAGCTGTCTGCGCTGATGACCGGAGCCGCGATGACGGCGACGTCGGCGGACACGGCATATGGGTTGGTGCGCCTGACCTTCAGGCGACAGTGACCCGCGACCGCGCCCTCTCCCTGCTCCGGGTCGCCGTCGCGCTGCTCGTCCTCGCCGTCGTCGTCCTGGGGGTCGCCCGTTCCTGGTCGCAGATCTCGGTCGACCTCACCCGGGTCGATATCGGATCCCTCGCGTTGTCAACGCTGTTCGCGGCCGTCGGCACGTTGCTCACGATGCTCGGCTGGCGGGTGCTGCTGACGGATCTCGGCTCACCGCTGCACCTCGCCCCGGCGGCGGGCGTCTTCTTCGTCGGGCAGCTGGGGAAGTACCTTCCGGGGTCGGTCTGGAGCGTCGTCGCGCAGGCCGACATGGCCAGCCGTCTCGGCGTGCCCCGGCGACGCACCGGTGTCGTCGGACTGGTGGCCATCGGCCTCTCGATCGTCACCGGTCTGCTCGTCGGCCTGCCGGCCGTCCCGCACCTCATCCGGACCGGGGGAGCCCCGCTCTCGGCGGCCCTCCTCGTGAGTCTCGTCGTGCTGCTGGTGCTGTGCTGGCCGGCGACCCTCAACCGGGTCGTCGCTCTCGGTCTGCGGGTGCTGCGGCGTGAGCCTCTCGAGCGTGAGCTCTCCACTCGCGCAGTGCTGCTCACCGTCGGCCTCTACATCCTCGCGTGGCTGTGCTTCGGCGGCCATCTCCTCGTGCTCGCCCGGGCCGTGGGGGGGACCGGCGCCGGCGCCGGCCTGACGACCGCCGCCCTCACGGGGTATGCCCTCTCCGGGTCGCTCGGCACGCTCACCGTGATCCTGCCCGCCGGCCTCGGCGCCCGGGAGGGGCTGCTCACCCTCGTCCTCGGCTCGGCGCTGTCCACCCCGGGCGCCGCTGCCGTCGCGATCCTCTCGCGGTTCGTCGTGACCGTCGTCGACGTCCTCGCCGCATTCGCCGGGTGGACGTATGCGCGTCGGCACCAGCTCCTCACCAGCGCCGGCTCCGGTGCGGCCGGTGACCCCGCCAACGGGACGAGCGCCGGGACCGGTACGGGCACCGGCCCCGGGGCGGCTCACGCGCCGTAGGGCTCAGGCGCCGTAGGGCTCAGGCGCGTCGGTCTTCGGGTAGCTCGTGACGAACGAGGAGACGACCTCGCCGGACAGTCCGCCGCACAGCTGGCGGTGGCCGGCCTGGGTGCCGACCGCGCCGGATGCGGCGACCGTCGCGGACCAGTGGACGAGGGCATAGCTCTTGCCGGCGGGGAAGGCGCCCCGTGACTCGTCCCACGGTGCGACGATGAACTTGCCGGACGAGGGGTCGAGCTTGGCTCCGAGCTCGGCCATCTGCTGGAGCTGGGCGGCGTTGCTGGCCATGGCGGGGGCATACCAGAGCACGGTGTAGCCGTGCTCGAGGTTGTGGACGAGTGTCTCGACGGCGGGGGTGTCAGTGGCCGTGTAGTAGCCGCGGCCCGAGATGTCGGGCTGGACGAAGTGCGATCCGCTGCTCGGCGGGACGGTCGCGTAGGTGACCTTCGTCGTCTGCGGGGTGCTCGTACCAGGTCCGACGTGGTCGCTGTTCCCGGTGGCCTTGTCGGTGGTGACGGCGTCGCACGACGCCGCAGCCGACGTGACGCCGAGGCTGAGGATCGAGTTGGCCGGCGTCTTGCTCCGCCCGTCGATCACGCCGTAGGTGATGACCCCCCCGAGGACGAGGACCAGTGCGGCACAGGCCGAGACGATGAGGACGACCGTGCGCCGCTCGCGCGCCTTCTGCGCCTTCTGGAGGTCGGCGAGCTTGGTCCGCCGGTCCGACGTACCGGCTCGGCCGGCACGGGGACGGCCGGAGGGGGGCTCGGTCGGGCGGTCGGGGGTGTTCTTGGCCACGGGGTCCTCGAGGGATCGAAATCGTCGTCAGGGTATCGGTGGAAGCCTTCGGCGCCAGGCTCGCAAGCGCCGGGCGGCTGCCCGCCGCAACGAACGGCCAGGGGCGACCGTTCCCGTCGGGCGGCATACCGTCTGGCACGATTGTGGACTGTGACCTGGGGTGACCGTCTGCGCGCGCTGCGCGTCGACGTCACCCCGTTGCGCACCTCTCGCGACTTCCGGCTGCTGTTCGGCGCAGGGACGGTGTTCTACCTCGGCGCGATGGTCAGCTACGTCGCGATCCCCTTCCAGGTCTACCGCCTGACCGGCTCCAACTTCGCCGTGGGCGCCATCGGTCTCGTCGAGCTGGTGCCGCTCGTCATCTTCGGGCTCTACGGCGGCGCACTGGCCGACCACGTCGACCGGCGTCGGCTCCTGGTCGGGGCCGGTGTGGCCCAGGCCGTCTGCACCGCGGTGCTCGCCGTCAACGCGTTCGCCGGCCGCCCGCAGGTGTGGGTCATCTTCGTGGTCTCGGCGCTGCTGGCGAGCACGTCTGCGCTGCAACGGCCTTCGCGCGAGGCGCTGATGCCGCGAACGGTGCGGCACGACGAGCTGACCGCCGCCAATGCCCTGACCAGCCTCGGGATGCAGATCGGGCTGCTCGTCGGCCCCGGTATCGGCGGCGTCCTGATCGCCACCGTCGGCACCGGCTGGTGCTACGTCGTCGACGTGACCGGCCTCAGCGTCGCGAGCCTGATGTATGCCCTGATGCGCGCCTATCCGCACCGCTCCGAGACCACCCCGCCCAGCCTCGCCGGCATCGCGGAGGGGATGCGCTACGCCCTGAGTCGTCGCGACCTCCTCGGCACCTACCTCGTCGAATCGCCGCGATGCTGCTCGCGCTGCCGGTCGTGCTCTTCCCCGCCCTGGCCGAGAGCGTCTTCCGCCGACCGGAGCTGCTCGGCCTGATCTACTCCGCCGAGACGATCGGCGCCCTGGTCGCCACGGCGCTGAGCGGCTGGACCGCACGGGTGCACCACCACGGCCGGGCGATCGTGGTCGCTGCCGCGTCCTTCGGGCTCTGCGTCGGGCTGGCCGGACTGATGCCGAACATCTGGCTGGTCGTCGTGTTCCTGGCCCTCTCGGGGGCTGCGGACATGGTCTCCGGGGTGTTCCGGGGCACCGTCTGGAGCCAGACGATCCCGGAGGGGATGCGGGGCCGGCTCGCGGGGATCGAGATGCTCTCCTACTCGCTGGGGCCGCTCGGCGGCCAGGTGCGCGCCGGCGTCACCGCCGACCTGTGGACAGTGCGGGGCGCCGTCTCCAGCGGGGGCTTCGCCTGCGTCGGCGGCGTTGCGTTGACGGCGTTGTGGCTGCACGACTTCTGGTCCTACGACGCCCGCACCGACGTGCACGCCCTCACCGAGCGGGCCGTCCGATCGGCCGACGAACCGTCCTGAGCGACGACGGGCAGGCCGCGCCCTCGCTCGCCGTTCTCTGCGACGGTATGCCGCTGACAGGTGCCGCTGACGGTGCACCGTCGCGACGCCGTCAGCGCGGCAGGTGGCGGCGCGGGGCCATCCGGGGGCCGTGACGGGGTCGGAACGCGCCGGCCAGCTCCAGCAGCCGTTGGACGCGGTAGCGGTGGCCGGCATAGGGCTCGAGGAGCTCAGCCAGGGCGTCGTCGTCGATCTCGTGCCCGACGAGGGCCCAGCCGATGTTCTTCGCCACGTGGTAGTCCCCGAAGCTCACGGCGTCGGCGTCGCCGAGCGCGCGCTGCGCGACCTCGGCGGCTGTCCAGACCCCCACCCCGGGGACCACCCGGAGCCGGGCGCGGGCCTCGGCGGGGGCCAGGTCGACGATCTGCTCGAGGCGGCCGGCGACCCGGACGGCCGCGACGATGGTCCGCGACCGGGCCGGGTCGACCGAGGCCCGGAGGAACTCCCAGGACGGGATCGCCGCCCACCCGGCGGCGCTGGGGGGCACCCGCAGGCCGCGCGCGGCATACGGGCCCGGGGCGGGTGCGCCGAACCGCGTGACGAGCTGCCGATAGCCGGAGAACGCCTCTTGGCCGGTGACCTTCTGCTCGATGATCGCTGGGACCAGGGCGTCGATGACGAGTCGGCTACGGGGCACGCGCCAGCCGGAGTGTCGGCGGGCGGACTCGGCGACCAGGTCATGGTGCGCGACGAACTCCGTTGTGTCGTCTCGGTCCCCGAGCAGGTCAGGCAGCCCGTCGAGCGCCCACTCGGCGCCGTCACCCCACGCCCGCGCCTCGACGGCCCCGTCGCTCGGCCGCAGGACCAGCTCCAGCGTGGCCGGCCCGGTCGGGGTGTGGAAAGCCCGGACGAACCCCGGAGTGCCGGCGCCGCTGATCGAGGTCGGGTCACCGCCGCCGCGGCGGAAGATCCCGACGATCTGCCCGAGGGCCGTCGCCCGGGGAGAGACCCAGCGCCGGCTCCGGGCGGGGGGTCCCGGGGATGCGGTCACGGCCCCAGTCTGTCCCAGACCACCGACGGCGGCGAGACAGCGCGACGCACGGTGCGCCCTGCATCAGCCGCGTCAGGCATCAGCCCTCGTGCGTCGTTGGAGCCCCCCCGATGTCGATGGTTTGGCGACATACTGTCGATCGGTGACGACACGACCGCGCCTCCGGTGTGACGCATTCGCTGCTCGGGCGTCGTGGTCCACGACGTCGTGCGCTACGAGGTCTTTCGGCCAGGGGAGGGAGGTGCCGGCGTGCCGATCCAGGTGGCTCGTATGCCGCCCGCCCGCCCGGCGCGCCCGGACGCCGTTCTCGCCGTGGTGGTCGTCGTCTCGTGGCGGTGGTCGTGGCGGCCGACGGCCTTGACGACGGCTGGCGCACGTGGGCCGCGCTGGCCTTCCTGGCCGTCTTCGGTGTCCTGGTGCTGGGACGGCGGCGGTTCCCGGTCACGATGCTCGTGGCCAGCGTGGTCGCGCTGCTGCTCTACTACGCAGCCGGTCTGCCCCCGGTCGGAGTCGCCCTGCCGGTGGCCGCGTCGTTCTACACGATCGCCACCCTCGGCCGGCTACGGCTGGCGATCTGCATCGCGGCGGTGCTGGTCGCGGTATCGATCGGATTCCGGCTGTTCGCCGAAGGTGACGCCGCTGCTGCCGTCCTCGGATCCGAGCTGGTGACGACCGTCGCACTGCTGGCGGCGGCGATCGCGCTCGGTGACGCCGCCCGGCAGCGGCTCGACCTCGCCCACGAACACGAGAAGAACGCTCGGCTGGCCGCGAACGAGCGGGAGCGGGCGGTCCGCCGCCGCGCCGACGAGGAGCGCCTGCGCATCCCTCAGGACCTGCACGACTCGCTCGGGCACGGCCTCACCATCGTGTCGCTGAGGGCTGCGGACGCGCTCGACGGGGAGGACGCCGCGCTCCGCGGGCACCTGACGCAGATCCGGCTGGCGAGCAGGCGGCTGCTCGGCGACCTGCGCGCGGCGGTGTCGGCACTCCGCCCGGCGGGGGATCCCCGTGACGTCCGCGGTGACCTGACCACGCTCGAGCGGCTGGCCGCGTCTTCGTCTGTGGGCGGGGTCCGCGTGCGGGCGGTGGTCGCACCTCGGGCCCACGACGAACCGCTATTCGTCCAGCACGCGCTCTTCCGGGTGGCGCAGGAGGCGGTCACCAACGCGCTGCGCCATGCCGGGGCGGCGACGGTGACGATGACGATGACGGTGTTCTCGGAGGAGGGGGCCGTGCGCGTCGAGATCGACGACGACGGCTGCGGATTCGACGACAGCGCCGGGTTGGGCGGCGCCGGGTCGGACAGCGCCGGGTTGGGCGGCGCCGGTTTGGACGATAGCGCCGGGTTGGACGGCGCCGGGTTGAACGATAGCGCCGCGACCGGGGCTCCGACCGGGGCCGGCATCGACGGAATGCGTTGCCGCATCGAGTTGCTGGGCGGCTGGTGCCGCATCGACGCAGGAGCCGGCCGCGGCACCCGGGTGTCCGCAGGCTTCGACAGGGACCGCCGATGAAGCACCGGGTGGTGGTGGTCGACGACCAGCCCCTCGTGCGCGGCGGCATCACCCAGATCCTCAACCGCTCCACGGACATCGAGGTCGTGGGTGAGGCCTCCGACGGTCGCCAGGCGATCGACGTCGTGCGGCGGTTGCGCCCCGATGTCGTGATGATGGACCTGCGTATGCCGCGCCTGGACGGGGTCGCCGCCACTGCCGCGATCACCGGTGACCCGGCGGTGCCGGTGAGGGTCCTCGTCCTGACCACCTTCGACGACGACGAGCTCGTGATCGCCGCCATCAGGGCCGGCGCCTCCGGGTTCCTGCTCAAGGACGCGGAGCCCGAAGAGCTGCGCAACGCCGTCCGCGTCGTGGCCCGCGGCGACGCACTGCTCTCGCCGGCCGTCACCAGCGCGGTCCTGCACCAGGTGCGTTCTCCCACAGGGGAGCCCGCCGACGTCTCCCGGCTCGAGGCGCTCACCGAGCGCGAGGTCGAGGTGCTCTTGGAAGTCGGTCGCGGACTGGCCAACGACGAGATCGCGGCGACCCTGCACCTGTCGTCGGCCACCGTCCGGACCTATGTGAGCCGGATCCTCACCAAGACCGGATCGCGCGACCGTGCCCAGCTCGTCGTGCTCGCCTACGAGACCCGGCTGGTGGCCGTCGATCCGCCGCAGTGACCTCTCTGGTCAGGTGCTGCGACGGTCAGGTGCTGCGTTGGTCAGGTGCTGCGCGGTTCACCAGACGGGCCACGACGACCGCCACGCCACCGAGGACCACTCCCCACGCCACACCCACGGCGAGGCTCACCGGGAAGTTCACGAGCCGGTCGGTCCCGGACAGCTCTGAACCGGCCAGCAGCCAGGTGATCTGGTGGGTCAGCGCGAGCAGGACTCCGTGGAAGGCACCGATCACGACCAACATCCAGAACGGGCGGCGAGCACGCGTGCCGGCGAGCCACACCCAGATGCCGAAGGGCACGAACACCAGCAGCCAGGTCGCGAGATCGCCCTCGGTGATCAGGCGGAGGTCGTGCAGAACGACCCGCGGTACAGCGAGCAGCGCTAACGCGGCCAGAGCGGCGATCGAGACCCCGAACCTGGGGCGGGCGTCGTGCGGCGAAGTCAGGACGGGCGGAGAGGCTGTTATCTCCCGGACACTAGGGACCGACCTGGTCACGGCGCATCGGTCCCCTGTCGACTCCCGTGTCGTCAGCAGTTGATCCGCCGCCTAGGGGACCGTGTGCACCACGCCGCGGTCCGAGACGTCGATGGTCACCGAGTGCGCGGACCGTTCGACGACGGTGGCCTCGAGCCACTCGCCCCAGGCGGCCGCGACGAACCGCGCCGTCGCGAGCCCGAGGTCGAAGAGGTCCGTGGCGCTGACGACGAGGCGTTGCCCAGCCACGCCGGGGCCCAGGTCCACCCCGACACCGTCGAGGTCGTGGATCGCGACCCCGACCGCGCGCGCGGACCGCACCGCCACCGATTCGTCGAGGACGCTGGGGATCCCGATCCGCGTGGCGAGGGCGCTGCCGGGGAAGACACCGAGGGCCGAGCGGATCGCTTCGGCGCGGCCCAGGCCGAACCAGTCACTCCTCCCGGTGCGGACGAGCGAGGCGGCGCCGGCCACGTCGGGGTCGTCGGGGTCGGCGACAACGAACGCCGCCAGGCCGCGCACGTGGGCGACGGGGACGGCGGCGGTCTTGCCCTTGACGAGGTCCGCGGCAGCGGCGAGCTCGTCGGCGATGGCCCGTGTCGTGACCTCGAGCGGGCGGCCGTCCGCGTCGACCCCGCCGCGCAGGTCGTCCGCCACGAGGAACCCGTGAGCACCCAGCGCGAAGTCGGTCTGACCGACGCGCCAGGCGCGCCCGGCCGTGTCGCTGAGGAGGATGCCGAGGTGACGCAGGGCGTGAGCCCGGACGAGCCGGTCGTGCAGCGAGCGGCATACGGCGTCGGGGTCGTGGGGGAGGAGCAGGAGGTGGTCGCGCCTCCCGGTGTTGGAGGCATCGACACCGGCCGCAGCCATCACCGGACCGGCGGCCGACTTGACGACGCGCGCCATCCGGTGAGGATCGCCGGGTTGCGGGGTGCGCCGCTCGGCGACGACCCACTCGGTCTGCGTCCCGACGACGAGGTCACGGTCGGCGGAGTCGGCGACCAGGCCCAGGGCCTTGGACGCGATCTTGCTCGAGACGACGAGGACGTCGCCGTCCACGAGGTCGATCCCGTTGTCGCGCAACGCTTCCGAGATGAGTGCCGCGAGATCGTGACCGGCCTCCACCTCGGGTATGCCGCGCACCGGAGTGATGGTGAGGGTCATGACCGCGTCACCCTGTGGTCCGGGCCAGCCGCCGTCCGAGGTCGATCGCGGCGCCGGCGATGTCGGCGGTCGCCTCGATGCTCGACATGAGCAGCGGGCGGGCCTCGACCGTGAGCCGGCCGGAGGACTGCAGGTCGGCGTCCTCCTTGGCCACGAGCCAACCGTCGAGGAAGTCGGCGTAGAGGCCGGCGACGCCCCCGGCCGACGACTCGACGCCGATCGCCTCGAGGCAGGCGTCGGCGTGTCCGCGCACCGGGGCGCCGGAGATCAGGGGCGAGACCCCGACGACGGGCGCCCTCGACCCGCGGAGCGCGTCACGGACCCCGGGCACGCCGAGGATGATCCCGATCGAGACGACGGGGTTGCTCGGCGGCAGCAGGACGAGGTCGGCGGTGCGGATGGCGTCGAGGACCCCTGGCGCCGGTGTCGCGCGGTCCATGCCGGCGACGACGAAGCGCTGCGCGGGCACCTCGGCCTGCATCCGCACCCACCACTCCTGGAAGTGGACGGCCCGCTGGCCCTGCTCGTCCTCGATGACGACGTGGGTCTCGACCGGTGTGTCGCTCATCGGGAGCAGCGTGACGCCGAGCTCGGGCAGCCCCCACCGGCTCGCGAGCCGGGCGGTCACCTCGGAGAGCGACTGGCCCTGGCCGAGCCAGAGCGAGCGCGCGACGTGCGTGCCGAAGTCCTTGTCGCCCAGGCCGAACCACTGCGGCTCGACGCCGTATGCCGCGAGCTCGCCCTGCACGGAGTGCGTCTCGTCGGCGCGCCCCCAGCCCTGACCCTCGTGGATGCCGCCCCCCAGGGTGTAGAGGACAGTGTCGAGGTCGGGAGAGACGCGCAGCCCGAAGAGGGTGATGTCGTCGCCGGTGTTGCCGATGACGGTGACGTGGGTGCCGGCCAGCTCGGGGGTGCGGTCGACGTGGGCGAGCAGACCGCGCAGGAACCGCGCCCCACCGACCCCGCCGGCGAGGGCGGTGATGTGCATGGGGGGAGTCTGTCAGCAGGTGCCCCGGGGCGACGCCGCGGGTCACGGCGGGACACGCCGGTGGTGGATCTGCTCTGGATCCGGCGTTATCAGGATCGTCAAGCCTTGGCAAATATCAGAGTCCGCCTTGACTTATGACCAATGACACGCGTGTAATTTCACCCATGTCCTTCCGAGGATCCGAATATCTCGGGCAAATAGGGCAGACAGTGCGGGCCAACAGGGTCGAGGAGGATGCCGTGCACGAGTTGCAGCTCATCACACAGGACATGATCATGGGCGAGCCGGAGGACGAGTCGTGGCAGGAGCGGTCGCTCTGTGCTCAGACGGATCCCGAGGCGTTCTTCCCGGAGAAGGGGGGGTCGACCCGGGAGGCGAAGAAGGTGTGCATCGGGTGCGAGGTGCGGCCCGAGTGCCTCGACTACGCCCTCGCCAACGACGAGCGCTTCGGCATCTGGGGCGGCCTGTCGGAGCGCGAGCGGCGCAAGCTCAAGAAGCGTGCGGTCTAGCCGCGTCCGCGGCTGACCCCGACACCTCGTGACCACCACCGCCCCGTCTCCCCGTCGCGTGACCTCTCCGTCGCCCGTGTCCGTCCTCCCCCGAGCCCGGGTGGAGGTCTGCGCGGTGCTCGTCGTCCGTGACGGTGCTCGCTGGCTCGCGAAAACGCTTGATGCCGTTGCCGCCTCGTCCCTACCACCCGACCGGCTCGTCGTCATCGACCTCGGTTCGAGCGACGTCTCGGCCGACATCGCGAGGGAGCACAGTCGGATCCGGCAGGTCGTCCCGGAGGTGTCGGTCGTCGCTGCGCCGGCCTCGCTCTCCTGGGTTGCTGCGCTGGGTCAGGCGCTCGCGTTTTCAGGCGCGACCACGACCGACGAGCCGGATGGTGCCGAGCCGGAGGCCGACCGACCCCAGTGGCTGTGGTTCCTCGGACCCGACAGCGCGCCGGCCCCGGTGGCGCTGGCCCGCCTCGTCGACGCGGTCGGGCGGTCCACGAGCGTCGGGGTCGCCGGACCCAAGATCGTGGAGTGGGACGACCCGCGCCGGCTCGTCTCGATCGGCTATAGCATCACGCGCGCCGGGCGCCTCCTCGAGGCGCCCGTGCCGGGCGAGCCGGACCAGGGCCAGTACGACGGTCGCACGGACGTCATCGCCGTCAGCATGAACGGCATGTTCGTGCGGCGCGACGTCTTCGAGCGGCTCGGCGGCCTCGACGAGTCGTTGGGCGAGGCGGCCGACCTCGACTTCGGCTGGCGCGCCCAGATGTCCGGCCACCGCGTGGTGGTCGTCCCCGGTGCCCGGGTCTCGGACGCCACGACGACCGTCGGCCGGTCGCCGAGGACGGCCGGCCCGCGCCGCCGCGCCGCCCGCCGGGTGGCCCTGACCCGCTGCGCGCCCGGGACCGTGCCCTTCCTCGCCGTCTGGATCGCGGTCTCCAGCGTGGTGTCGGCCGCCGCGCTCCTCGTTCTCAAGCGACCTGCCCACGCCTGGGTCGCCCTGGGCGACCTCAGGTCCCTCGGGCACCCGATCACCGGCATCCGCTCCCGGTGGCGCTTCCGCGGGCACAAGCGGGTGCGCCGCGACCACCTGGCCGGGGTGTTCGTGTCCTCGGGCGAGGCCGCCGCGCATACCTGGGACAAGGTTCAGGAGGCACTGACCCCCGAGCGCAGCCGCCGCCTCTCCGATCCCCGGGCGACCGCCGGCGCGACCGAGACCGGTCCGGTGGCCGAGGAGGCCGAGGACCTCAGGGTGCTGCCGGCCTCCCTGCCCCAGCGGATCGCCAGCCACCCGGGCACCCTCGCCGTGGTCCTCTGCCTCGTCGTGGCCGCCGTCACCTTCCGGACGACGCTGCGCACGGGCCTGCTCGACCCCCAGGGCGCTGGTTTGGCCGGAGGCGAGCTCAACCCCCTGTCCACGGACGCCGCCGGCCTGTGGCACCTCTTCCGCGACTCCTGGCACGGGGCCGGTTTCGGCAACGCCGCCCAGGTGGGCCCCCAGGTCGGGGTGCTCGCTGCGCTGACCTGGCTCGTCGAACGGCTCCCCTCCGTCTCGGGCGGGCGGTCCCCGGCCGGTGTGACCATCGCGTGGTTGATGCTCGCCGCCATGCCGCTGTCCGCCCTCGCGGCATACCTCGCCGGGCGCGTCGCCACCCTGGCCCGCTGGCCCCGCGCCCTCGTCGCCGTCGCGTGGGGGACCAGCGCCGGACTGGCCGCTGCCCTGGTCGGCGGACGTCTGTCCGTCGTCGTCGTGCACATCGTGCTGCCCTTCGTCGTGGCGGGGTTCGCCGCTGTCGCGGCCCGTCGGGCGACCTGGACGGCGACCTTCGCGACCGCCCTGGCCGCTGCGGTGGTCGGCTGCTTCGTCCCGGCCCTCGCGGTCCTCGTGGCCGTGGTCGCTCTCGCCATGGTGGTGCTGGCGCGGAGGAGCAGGCTCAAGGCCGTGGTCCTCACGCTCGTCCCGCTGCTGCTGCTCGGGCCGTGGGTGGTGCAGTTCGTCGACAGCCCGCGGCTGCTGCTGACCGGTCCGGGACTGCTGGATGCGGGTGGGGGTGCCAGTGCCCCGTGGCAGCTCGCGATGGCCCAGCCCGACGGTGCCGGCCTGGTCCACAGCCTGCTCTTCGCCCCACTCGCCCTCGGGGCCGTGCTCGCGCTCGCGCGACGCAGCCGTCACGACCGGCGGTCGCCGGCCCTCACATCTCTCGCGGTCCTTGCCCTCGTCGGCCTGGCCGGCGCGCTCGTCGCCGACAGGGTCACGGTCGGTCAGGTCCTGGACGGTTCGGGGGCCCCCGTCATCGCAACGTCGTGGTCCGGTATCGGTCTCGAGGTCTACCTCGCGGCTGTGCTCGGCGCCTTCCTCACCGGCTGGCAGGGCCTGTCCCGTGTGCTTGGTGAATCCCGCTGGGGGATCAGGCGGCTCGCCGCTGCCACCGCGTTGTCCGTGGTGGTCGTCGCGGTGCTGGGGGCCACTGCGCTGACTGCCCGCAACGGCCTCGGGGGAGGTGTCGCCGTCGGTCGGGACGCCCTCCCTGCCGTCGCCGTGGACCAGGCGCGCGGGATGGAGGCCAACCGGCTCCTCGTCCTCATCCCCGGCAGCGGTGAGCTCGACTACCAGCTCGTGGGCGCCGAACCCGGCCCCCTCCAACGCGACGTCCTCGGGCCCGTCGCCACTGACCCCGGCCTCGCCGTCCTCGTGGGGAGCCTGGCCTCCGGGGTCGCCGTCCCCGGAGCCGAAGGAACCGGTGCCGGAGCCGGAGTTGACGGAGCGGGCCCCGGGGCCGGGGCGCGGCTCGCGGACCAGGGCATCGGCTTCGTCTCGCTCCGGTCCGACGCCTCCAGCCCGCTCGCGCGCACCCTGGACGCAGAGTCCGGTCTCACCCGTCTCGGCACCACCAACGGTCAGACGCTGTGGCGGGTGCTGGCCCGCACCCCGGCCGCCGGCGCAGCGGACGCCACCGTGCCACCGTCGCGGGTCCGGGTCACCGACTCGGCCGGCGCCCCCCTGCTCGGCGTCCCGGTGGTCGGCCCCCACGGGGCCGTCGACACCATCCTGCCGGCCGGTGCCGCGGGCCGTCGGCTCGTCGTCGCCGAGGCTCCGGGGTGGACCGGGGTGGCCCGCGTGACCTACGACGACGTCCCCCTCGCCGCCGTGTCGACCTCGGGGTTCCCGACCTACGTCCTGCCCGGCGCCGCCGGGCACCTCGTCATCGACCTGCCACCTGCGCACACCGACTGGTTCCTGCTCCAGATGGCGCTGCTCGCGGTCGTCGTCTTCCTCGCGATCCCCCTCGGGACCAGACGATCCCGGAGGACGTCATGACGCGCGCATGGGTCGGACCGGTCCGCGCGACCCTGGCCGTCATCGCCGGCGCGGGGCTCGTCGTGGCGGCCGGCCAGCTGCCCGGGACGGCGGCACTCGTCCCTCCCGCACCGATCGAGGTGACCACCGCGCCGCAGCTGCTGCCGGTGACCTCGGCCGTCCTGACCTGCCCCGGGCCCGAGACCGAGGGCCTGGCCTCCGTGCCGGCTGTCGCGGGCACCTCGACGGTCCTCGCCGCCTCGGCTCCGGCCGCGGTGCTGGGGACGGCGCTGGGGGCGCTCGGCCCGGTCGCCGCCGCCGGCACCTTGACCGTCACCGGCCAACCCTCCGCGGCCCGCCTCGGGACGACCGCGGTGCGGGGTCAGGTCGTGTCGGCGCCGCTGACGGGAGCGACGGACGCGGAGGTGTCGGCCGCGGGCTCGCTCGCCCCCGGCCTCGCGGCGGTCCAGACCTTCCTGCGCGCCGACGGCGACGACCGTGCGCTCGTCGCGACACCCTGCCTCGCCCCGCAGTCGGACCTCTGGTTGGTCGGCGGCGGAGGTCAGAGCACCCGCCGCGAACGCATCGTCCTGGCCAACCCCGGGGCCAACCCCGTCACGGCCAGCCTGTCCGTGCTCGGTGTCGCCGGCCCGGTGGCGCTCGCGGGGTCGGCCACCCTCGCCGTCCCGCCGCACGGCCGCACCACCCTCCTCCTCGACGCCATCGCCGGTCCCGAGGTCGCGCCGGTCGTCCACGTCACCGCCACCGGCGGCCTGGTCTCTGCCGTCCTCGAGGACAGCTGGATCGATGCCGCGATCGGCCGTGGCGCCGACGACGCCGCCCCGTCGGCCCCTCCGTCGACCGAGCAGGTCGTGCCCGCGGCGCTGGTCAACGGCCCCGCCCGGCTCCGGGTCGCCGTCCCCGGTGACCAGGAGGCCGTCGTCCAGACCCGGGTCCTCACGGCGTCGGGGCCCAAGCCGCTGCCGGTGGGCGGGGTCGTGCGCATCAAGGGCGGCTCCGTGCAGGACATCGACCTCGGCACCCTCCCCGTCGGCGCGTATGCCGTCCAGGTCCGCTCCGACCAGCCCGTCGTGGCCGGTGCGATGGTCGAGCGGCGCAGCCCGGGTGCCGGCCAGTCCGACTTCGCGTGGATCGCCTCCTCGGCGCCGATCTCCGTCGTCACGGGGACCCCCGTGCCAGCGGTGGGCACGGGCGTCGCGAATGGTTCGGCCACCCTGACCCTCTCGGCCACCGGGACCCCGGCCACGGCGACGGTGACCACGATCGACGCCGGCGGCCGGACGACGACCACCGCCGTCACGATCCCGGTCGACAGCGTGGTCTCGACCCCCGTCCCGGTCGGGCAGGTCTGGGTCACCCGGCAGGGCGGCACCCTGCGGGCGGGCCTGACCATCGCCGTCCCGGCGGGCAAGGCCACGGGGCCGCTCCTCACGGCATACCCGCTCGGACCGCTGCCGGTCAGCGTGACCCAGGTCCCGGTCCGCCAGGTGGGGTGAGCCCCGCCGGTGAGCCGCACCGGGCCCGACCGCCGCTTACGCCAGGCCGCGAGCTGCAGGCCCGCACCGTGTGCCGCGGCCCGGGCTCGTTGCGCCCCGAGGGTCTTCGCGTTGTCAGTCCTCGGGACCGAGCTCCGGGTCGAGGTCCTCCGCCGCCACCCCGAGCAGCGCCGCGACCTGCTCGGTCACCACCTCCGAGACCAGCGACGCGAGCTCGCGCCCACCCTGCACCCGGGTCTCGACCGGCCTCCGGTAGACGACGATCCGCGCAGGCATCTTCCCTTCGGGCCCGAAGAGGCGGCCCAGCGAGACCTCCGAGTGCTCCCACGGAGCCGGGTCGGACGGCGGCACGTCCTCGACGCCGAACTCCACGGGCGGGAAGGGGCGACCCCATCGCTCCTCGAGCCGCGAGGCGGCGTCGATGACGAGGTCGTCGAAGCGCTCCGACCTCGGCGCCATCGCCGGGACCTCGGGCCACGCCAGCGGCCCCCGGTGACCACGACCGTGCCTGTCTCGACGACGCGGGGCGTGCGGGCTCACGTCGTCACCCTACGGCGTGGCCCGATGACCCCCGGCGCAGCAGGAACTACAGTCTCGGCTTGTGGGTATGTCGCGGCAGTGTTCGAAGACCGGATGCCATGGTGCGTCGGTCGCGACGCTCACCTATGTCTATCGCGACTCCACCGTGGTGCTGGGGCCGCTGGCGACCTACGCGGAACCGCACACCTATGACCTCTGCGGTGTCCACGCCGAGCGGATGACGGCTCCTCGCGGGTGGGAGGTCGTCCGGCTGAGCGGCGACTACACCCCGCCGCCACCCTCGAGCGACGACCTCCTGGCTCTCGCCGACGCCGTGCGGGAGGCGGGTCGCCCACCGCGCGCGGGCACCTCCCGACCGGCCGCACCCGGCGTCGCCGGCACCCCGACCACACCCTCGGACGAGGCGGATGCCGGCACGGTCGAGGTCGGGCGTCGGGGCCACCTGCGGATGCTGCGCGACCGCTAGACCTGTCGCGCGACGGGCTGCTGACCGACCGCCGACCGGCCGCGCGAGTACCCGGCCCCCCAGGGGGGCGTTCGGCCTCGGCCGTTCGGTTCGACCTTCGCGTGCCTCGGGTCCGTGCCCGTCGTCGCCCGATAGCGTGGTGCCATGACCTCGCCGCATCGCCTGCAGGACTTCATCAAGGCCTACGACGTGCGGGGCGTCGTGCCCGACCAGCTCGACGACGACGTCGCCCGCGCGATCGGGTCGGCCTTCGCCCAGGTCATCGCCCTTCCGGAGAGCGCCGCCGGCGTCGTCATCGGTTACGACATGCGGCCGAGCTCGCCGTCCCTCAGCCGCGCCTTCGCCGAGGGGGTCGCGTCAAACGGCCTCGACGTCACCCTGATCGGCCTGTGCTCCACCGACGGGCTTTACTACGCGAGCGGCGCGCTCGACCTGCCGGGCGCGATGTTCACCGCGAGCCACAACCCCGCGCAGTACAACGGCATCAAGCTCTGCCGCGCGGGGGCCCGACCGGTCGGCCAGGACAGCGGGCTCTCCGAGGTCCGCGACCTCGCCCAAGGAATCCTCGACGGGGCTGACCGGCTCGACGAGGTCCCCGGCCCGACGTCCGGGACGGCGCAGCCCGCCGTCGGCACGATCGTCGAGCGCGACCTGCTCGCCGACTACTCCACCTTCCTCCGCTCGCTCGTGGACCTGCGCGGCATCCGCCCGCTCAAGGTCGTCGTCGATGCCGGCAACGGGATGGGCGGTCACACCGCACCGGCGGTGCTCGGCACGGCAGCGGGGCTGGGCGCCCTGCCGCTCGAGGTGGTCCCGCTCTACTTCGAGCTCGACGGCACCTTCCCCAACCACGAGGCCAACCCGCTGGAGCCGAAGAACCTCGTCGACCTGCAGGCCGCAGTGGTCGAGCACGGCGCCGACATCGGCCTGGCCTTCGACGGCGACGCGGACCGCTGCTTCGTCGTCGATGAGCGCGGCGAGCCGGTCAGCCCCAGCGCCATCACCGCACTCGTGGCGGTGCGCGAGATCGCCCGGGCGGTCGCCCAAGGCACGTCCCCGGAGGACATCGCCGTCGTCCACAACGTCATCTCCTCGATGGCCGTCCCCGAGATCATCCGCGAGCACGGCGCCCGCCCTGTCCGCACCCGGGTGGGCCACTCCTTCATCAAGGGCGAGATGGCTCGCGAGCAGGCGATCTTCGGGGGCGAGCACTCCGCGCACTACTACTTCCGCGACTTCTGGTACGCCGACACGGGCATGCTCGCCGCGCTGCACGTCCTCGCGGCGCTGGGGGAGCAGGACGGGACGCTGTCGGCCCTCACCGCGGCATACGCCCGCTATCCCGCGTCCGGGGAGATCAACAGCACCGTGTCCGACGGTGTCGCCTCGACCGCGAGCGTGCGGGCGTGGGCGGCATCGCACGACGGGGTCACCTTCGACGAGCTCGACGGGCTGACCGCGACCCACCTCGGCACCGACTCCGAGCCGATGTGGTGGTTCAACGTGAGGGCCTCCAACACCGAACCGCTGCTGCGGCTCAACGTGGAGGCGGCCGACCGTGACACGATGGGGCGCGTCCGGGACGACGTGCTCGCGATCATCCGCAGCGGCGACTGAGCCCAGCACCTCCACCGAACGGCATGGCCCGACCCGGCCTCGTCTCAACCCACCGACTGGAGGACTCCCATGGGTGCCCCGACGATCGACCCCTGGCTCCGCGAGATCATCCGCTGCCCGGCCTGCCTCTCCGTCCTCGAGGACGCCACGGACCCGGCCGGCGCACCGGAGCTGCGCTGCACCGGCGAGGCCTGCGGCCGGGCCTACCGGTTCGACGGCGGGGTGCCCGTCCTGCTCGTCGACGAGGCGCGCCTGACGCAGGACTGAGACCGCAGGACCGAGACCAGGGGACCCAGCCCGAAGGACCCAGCCCGGCAAACCACGACCGGCGAACATCGACCACCAGCGACGGAGGACGACGCCATGCCCCAGCTCGACGAGTCGTTGATCGACGACGAAGAGGCTGTCCTGCGGCGCGACTCGCGCCGCGCCCTGCGATCGCTGGCGACGGCGGGCGCCCAGGTGCGACAGGCGATCACCCTCTCCCAGGAGGCCGGCATCAGCCGGGTCGGCGGTGGTGATCGACCGCGTGCTGTCGTCGTCGCGTCGCTGGGCGGCTCGGCCGTCGTCGCCGACGTCCTCGAGCTGCTGGCTGAGCCGGGGTCTCCCGTGCCCGTCAGCGTGCGGCGCAACCTGCCGCTGCCGGGGTGGGTGGGATCCCTCGACCTCGTCGTCGCGGTCTCGCAGTCGGGTCGCGCGGAGGGCCCGCTCGCCCTGGCCGCCGAGGCCGCCCGGCGGGGTGCGTCCCTGCTCACCGTCGGAGCACCGGGGTCCCCGCTCGCCGACATCTGCGCCCGGGCCCGGGGGATCCACGTCGACATCCCGGCGGGCCTCACGTCGTCGCGTACGTCGCTCTGGGCGATGCTGACGCCCGTCCTGCTCGGGGCCGGCGCCCTCGGTCTCGTCGACGCCAGGCCGGCGATCCTGACTGCGGTGGCCGACCGTCTCGACCTGCAGGCCGAGCTGTTCCGCCCCGGCAGCGAGACCTTCGTCAACCCGGCCAAGTCGCTGGCCGTCGACCTCGCCGACGGCATACCCGTGGTGCTCGGCGACGGTCCGCTCGCCGGGGTCGCGGCGGGGCGGGCCGCGTCGATGCTCGCTCGCACGGCCCGGATCCCGGCCACCTGGGGCGAGCTCCCCGACGCCGCCTCCCAGGTGGTCGCCTGCTTCGACGGGCCCTACACCGAGGCCGGCGCCGGGCGCGAAGGCGCCTCCCGGGTGGGCGACATCTTCGCCGACCCCTACCTCGACGGCCCCCCGGCGCCGCGGCTGCGACTGCTCATGCTGCGCGACACCTCGGGTGATGTGCCCGACGGGTCGCAGCGCATGCTGGCGGACGCCCTCGTCCGGACCGCCCAGGACGCCGGCGTGCGGGTGAGCGAGCACGACACCGAAGCGGGTCACCCCCTCGAACGGCTGGCCGGTCACGTCGCGCTGACCGACTTCGCCGCGACCTACCTCGCCCTGGGCCTCGGGATGGACCCCGGGCTCTCGCCGCACGTCGCCGACCTGCGCGAGCGCACGGGCGGCTGAGCCGGGGGATCGTTGCGTCCGCACCGACGCGACACCGGTATGCCGTTCGCGCGGACGTCGTGGCTCGTGCGGTCCCTTCAGACGGCGAGCGCCAGTGCCTGGGCGCCAGGCAGGTGCAGCAGCTGGTCGGCCGGCAGCAGCAGCTTGCTCGAGCGCAGGCCGCTGCCGATCACGACGTCCCCCGCGGTCAGGACCGACTCGTCGACGAGCACCGGCCAGCCCGCCGGAAGGCCGACCGGCGTGATCCCCCCGAACTCCATCCCGGTGAGGGCCACCGCGTCGTCGTGCGGCGCGAAGGAGCACTTGCGGGCGTCGAGCGCCCTGCGGACGACCCCGTTGACGTCGGCGCGCTTGGTCGCGAGGACCAGCACCGCGGCATACGTTGTCACGTCACCACGTCTCCCGGCGACGATGACGCAGTTGGCCGACGACTCCGGCGCCACGTCGTATGCCGTGCAGAAGGCCGCCGTGTCGGCGAGGGTCACGTCGATGCTCGCCACCCGCGCGCCAGGCACGAGCGCGGCAGCGTCCGCGACCGGCGCGGCGACGAGGTCGAGGTGGTCGGCGAGGGTCAGCCAGTCGAGGGTCCCGGGAGCAGAGCTCATGGAAGGAGGCTAGGGGAGACCTTCGTAGTCGTTGGCGCAGAGTGTCCGTTCTCGTTCGTCCCGATCTCTGCCGCTCCGGGTGGCCGGTCCCAGACCGCGGCAGTGATGAGGAGGCCGCACGCGATGAAGTAGTAGTAGTTGAAGAAGACCTGCTTGGCCATCAGCATGGCGACGAGGACGGAGAGGCACGTGGCAGCGGCGAAACCCCCAGCTCTCTGGGGAGCCCGGACGGCGGCGGCTGTCGCAACGCCGAGCCCGACGACGATCGGAAGGGCCCTGAACGCACCGCTGTCGGCCCCACCCACAGACTTGACTACTTCGACGAGCAGGCCGAGGGAGTCGAACCGCATGGGGGTCAACGTCTGAAACTCGACCACCGAGTGGATGAACGCTTGGGGGCTCGCGAGGAACCACGGGACGGTGAGAATCGTCGCCGTAGCCGTCATGACCACAACCCGCGCTCGCGTCGCGTAGGGCCGCAGAGTCCAGAGAGCCGGGAGCGCGACGATGAAGTACTGCTTGGACACCAGGAGCGCTCCCACCAGGGCGGCCGCCAGCACGAGCTTGCCTCGTGCGACCGCGAAGGCCGCCGCGCCGAAGAGGGCCACGACCCCGACCTCCGTCCAGGCCTGACTGATCACCCACCACGTGCCCGGGGCCGCGAGAAGCATCACCGACGCGAGCCGACGCCTCGGATCCCGCCCGCGACCGAGGACCGCCAAGGCGGTGAGCGATGCCAGGAGCACGCTGGTGTAGCGCGCGTCTCCCAGGAGGTAGCCCGGGACGGCGAGGATCAGGAGCACGGGGGGGTAGGGGAATCCGAAGGGGACCCTGCCGTCCACAAGAAAGCCCGGACCGTAGTTCTCAGCGTTCTCCGCCGCGCTGTAGACGTTGGTCATGGTGATGGCGAAGGGGTTCTCTCCGTGCAGCTGGGCCCTAACCCCATCGTTCAGATACTGATAGACGTCGATGTGTGGGACGCCCGTCACCCGGAGGATGACGACAGAGACAAAGGCGAACCACACGATCGCCACGACTGGTGCCAGCCACTCGGCTCCGGCCTTTCGGGCTCTTCCTGCCCAGACGAACAGGAAGGACGAGACGATCCAGATGGGCACGGCCAGTGCGGCGGGGGTCCGCGCGAGAACGAGCGCGCCCAATGGTCCGAGTACGAGGAGGAGGTCAATGAGGCCTCGTTCCACGAGACGAGGTGGTCCGACCTGCTGCTTGGTCATGAGGACGTTGCCGAAGAGGAACGCTGCCGCGATGACGAGGACCAACCAGATAGGCGCCAGACCAGGGAAAAAAAGAAAGGCGGTGGAGCCGACGATGATCAGGCAGCACGGGAACATCAAGGTATCCGTCGATCGAAGGCGGGTGGGGCGATTCACGCGAGGGACCCTGACCGTAGGCGGCGATCGGCAACCCGAGCCTGGCACGAGGGGCGGGCCGCGCCATGACCTGTTCGGACACATGGGGCTCCATCGAACGGCTAGCGCTTCCAGCGCACCTGTCCACCCGCGCTCCGTTCGGCCAGTAGCCTGACCGCATGTCGACTGAGGGCGGGAACCGGGCGATCCTCGCCGCCCTGGCGGCGAACCTCGGGATCGCGGTCACGAAGTTCATCGCCTTCCTGCTGACGAGCTCGAGCTCGATGCTCGCGGAGTCGGTGCACTCCCTGGCC
>NZ_JANXRJ010000012.1 GCF_025353065.1 Lapillicoccus sp. | reverse complement strand
GATCATGGTCCACCGCGCCCAGCGCCCCGGTGTGGGCGTCGGCGGCCACATCTCCACCTACGCCTCGGCCGCGACCCTCTACGAGGTCGGTCTCAACCACTTCTTCCGCGGCCAGGACCACCCCGGCGGCGGCGACCAGGTGTTCTTCCAGGGGCACGCCTCCCCCGGCATGTATGCCCGCGCCTACCTCGAGGGCCGCCTCACCGAGGACGACCTCGACGGCTTCCGCCAGGAGAAGAGCCACCTCGTCGACGGGCAGGTGCGCGCCCTGCCGTCCTACCCCCACCCCCGCCTCGCGCCGACCTTCTGGCAGTTCCCGACGGTCTCGATGGGCATCGGGCCGATGAACGCGATCCACCAGGCGCAGTTCAACAAGTACCTCCACAACCGCGGCCTCAAGGACACCTCCCAGCAGCACGTCTGGGCCTTCCTCGGTGACGGCGAGATGGACGAGCCGGAGTCGCGCGGGCTGCTGCAGCTCGCGGCCGGCGAGGAGCTCGACAACCTCACCTTCGTCGTCAACTGCAACCTCCAGCGCCTCGACGGACCGGTGCGCGGCAACGGCAAGATCATCCAGGAGCTCGAGGCGTTCTTCCGGGGGGCGGGCTGGAACGTCATCAAGGTGGTCTGGGGCCGCGGCTGGGACCCGTTGCTCGCCGCCGACCGCGACGGCGCGCTCATCCACGTGATGAACGCGACGAGCGACGGCGACTACCAGACGATGAAGGCCAACGACGGCGCCTACGTCCGCGAGGAGTTCTTCGGGCGCGACCCCCGCACCCGCAAGATGGTCGAGAACCTCTCGGACGCCGACATCTGGAACCTCAAGCGCGGCGGCCACGACTACCGCAAGGTGTATGCCGCCTACAAGGCCGCCACCGAGCACAACGGCCAGCCGACCGTCATCCTCGCCAAGACGATCAAGGGCTACGGCCTCGGCAAGCACTTCGCCGGCCGCAACGCGACGCACCAGATGAAGAAGCTGACGCTCGAGGACCTCAAGGCCTTCCGCGACGAGCTGCGCATCCCCGTCACCGACGCCCAGCTCGAGGCCGACCCCTACCAGCCGCCCTACTACCACCCCGGGCAGGACGACCCGGCGATCCACTACATGGAGGAGCGCCGCGCCGTCCTCGGTGGCGGGGTGCCGTCGCGCCGGGTCCAGCACGAGCCGCTCAAGCTGCCCGGCGACGAGGCCTACGCCCAGATGAAGAAGGGCTCCGGCAAGCAGGAGATCGCCACGACGATGGCGTTCGTGCGGCTGCTCAAGGACCTGATGCGCGACAAGGAGTTCGGCAAGCGGGTCGTGCCGATCATCCCCGACGAGGCGCGCACCTTCGGCATGGACTCGTTCTTCCCGACGATCAAGATCTACAACCCGCACGGGCAGAACTACACGCCGGTCGACAACGAGCTGATGCTCGCCTACCGCGAGTCCACGAGCGGCCAGATCCTCCACCTCGGCATCAACGAAGCAGGTTCGATGGCGGCGTTCACCGCGGTCGGCACGTCCTACGCCACCCACGGCGAGCCGATGATCCCGGTCTACGTCTTCTACTCGATGTTCGGCTTCCAGCGCACCGGCGACTCGATCTGGGCGGCCACCGACCAGATGGCCCGCGGCTTCCTCATCGGCGCCACGGCCGGCCGCACGACGCTGACCGGCGAGGGGCTGCAGCACGCCGACGGCCACTCGCCGCTGCTCGCGTCGAGCAACCCCGCGGTCGTCTCCTACGACCCGGCCTACGGCTACGAGATCGCGCACATCGTCCAGGACGGGCTGCGCCGGATGTATGGCGACGACCCGGAGAACGTCATCTACTACCTCACCGTCTACAACGAGCCGCACGTGCAGCCGAAGGAGCCGGAGGGTGTCGACGTCGAGGGCATCCGCAAGGGGATGTACCTCCTGCAGGCGGCCGACACGACCGGCTGGCAGCACACGCCCGCGCGGGCGCAGCTGCTCGCCTCCGGGGTCGGGGTGGCCTGGGCGCTCGAGGCGCAGCACCTGCTCGCCCAGGACTTCGGGGTCGCCGCCGACGTCTGGTCGGTGACCTCGTGGAGCGAGCTGCGCCGCGACGGGATGGCCTGCGACGAGGCCGACTTCCTCAGACCCGGCAAGGAGCAGCGGGTGCCCTGGGTGACGCAGAAGCTCGCCGACGCGCCCGGTCCGGTGCTCGCGGTCTCGGACTACATGCGCGCGGTGCAGGACCAGATCGCGCAGTACGTGCCCGGCGACTTCATGTCGCTCGGCGCCGACGGCTTCGGCTTCTCCGACACCCGCGCCGCGGCCCGCCGCTTCTTCCACATCGACGGGCCCTCGCTCGCCGTGCGGACGCTGCAGCAGCTGGCCAAACGGGGTGAGGTGCCGGCCGAGTATGCCGCGCAGGCCGCCGAGAAGTACCGCCTCGACGACGTCACCGCCGGGACCTCCGGGAACGCCGGCGGCGAGAGCTGACAGGCCAACCCTGACGTCCGCGCCAACGGCATACCGGTGTCGCGTCGGCGCGGACGCAGTGGTGAGGGTGGGTGGCTACGTGCCCGCGAGGAACGTCTTGCGGGCCTCGAGGCAGATGTCGGCCTGGTCGCAGAAGAGTCCGTCGATGCCCGTCTTCATGAACGTCACGTCCTCCTCGATGGCCTTGCCGAAGTCGACCGGGTCGGTGCCGACCCGCAGGTCGGTCGGCAGGAAGACGTTCTCGGCCCGGAAGGTGTAGGGCGTCACGATCAGCCCGAACCGGTGGGCGCGCTGGACCAGGGTGGTCGGCGTCCCAAGGGAGCCGTCGGCGTTGCGCGGGATGACCTGGCTCTTGTCGGGGCCGATCGCGTTGACGTACTTCGCGATCATCGCCATGCCCGAGGGCGTGAGCAGCTGCGCGTAGGTCCGCTCGTCCCCGAAACCCTTGCCCGTGACGCCGGTGAGGAACACCTCCTTGGCGCGGAACCGGTAGAGGTCGCGCAGCTTCACGAGGTTGTTGAGCTCGAACGACTGGACCACGATCGGCGCGTCGGCCGTGTCGAGGTGGTGCTCGCGGACGATGGTCACGAGGCCCGGCTCGAGCGGCAGGCCGATGCCGCTGAAGTAGGTGGGGTGCTTGGTCTCGGGGATGATCCCGATGGTCCGGTGCAGCTCCGCGGACAGCGTCTCGCGCAGCGCGAAGACCTCCTCCAGCGTGGGGATCTCGAAGCGGCCGTCGTAGAGGGTGTTGTGCTGGCGGACGTCGGGCAGCCGTTCCTTGGCGTGCAGGGTCTTGATCTCCGCGAGGGTGAAGTCCTCGGTGAACCAGCCCGTGAGGCTCACGCCGTCGACCGTCTTGGTCACGCGCCGGGTGGCGAACTCGGGGTGGTCGGCGACGTCCGTCGTCCCCGAGATCTCGTTCTCGTGGCGGACGACGAGGACGTGGTCCTTGGTCGAGACCACGTCGGGCTCGATGTAGTCGGCTCCCATCCGGGCGGCGAGCTCATAGGAGGCGAGCGTGTGCTCGGGGCGGTAACCCGAGGCGCCGCGGTGGCCGATGACGAGCGGCGAGCCCTGGGGGGCGCGGCCGTCCGTCGCGAGGGGGGCCCGGCCGTATGCCGTTGCGAGTGGGGCGGCGTCGTCGGCGACGGCGGAGCCGGTGGACAGGGCGGAGAGGACGAGACCCGTGCCGACGGCCAGAGTCATCGCGCTTCGAAGAAGTCGGTTCATGCCTGTGATGTTGCTGGGAAGAGGCTGCTCGCCGGGGCAACATCAGGCGACCATCGAGCGACGAACGGACGAACGGCTCCCGCGCGAGCCGGCATACGGCGCGGGCCCTAGGCTGGTCGTCGTGTCCAAGGTCCTCACGTCCCTGCCCGTCGGCGAGCGCGTCGGCATCGCCTTCTCCGGGGGTCTCGACACCTCCGTCGCCGTCGCCTGGATGCGCGACAAGGGCGCGATCCCGTGCACCTACACCGCCGACCTCGGGCAGTACGACGAGCCCGACATCGACTCCGTCCCCGGCCGGGCCAAGCAGTACGGCGCCGAGCTGTCGCGCCTCGTCGACTGCAAGCCGGCGCTCGTCGAGGAGGGCCTGTCGGCCATCGCGTGCGGCGCCTTCCACGTGCGCTCCGGCGGCAAGACCTACTTCAACACCACGCCACTCGGGCGCGTCGTCACCGGAACGCTGCTCGTGCGCGCGATGCAGGACGACGACGTCTCGATCTGGGGGGATGGCTCGACCTACAAGGGCAACGACATCGAGCGGTTCTACCGCTACGGTCTGCTCGCCAACCCCTCGCTGCGGATCTACAAACCGTGGCTCGACGCCGACTTCGTGACCGAGCTCGGCGGGCGCACGGAGATGTCGCAGTGGCTGGTCGCCCACGACCTGCCCTATCGCGACTCGACCGAGAAGGCCTACTCCACCGACGCCAACATGCTCGGCGCGACCCACGAGGCCAAGACCCTCGAGCACCTCGACACCTCGCTCGAGACGGTCCAGCCGATCATGGGCGTCCGCTTCTGGGACCCCGCCGTCGCGATCGAGACCGAGGACGTGACGATCGGCTTCGAGCAGGGGCGGCCGGTGACGATCAACGGTCGCGAGTTCGGGTCTCCGGTGGACCTCGTGCACGAGGCCAACGTCGTCGGCGGGCGGCACGGGCTCGGCATGAGCGACCAGATCGAGAACCGCATCATCGAGGCCAAGAGCCGTGGCATCTACGAGGCGCCGGCGATGGCGCTGCTCTTCATCGCCTACGAGCGACTGCTCAACGCCGTCCACAACGAGGACACGATCGCGAGCTATCACGAACAAGGTCGCCGGCTGGGCCGCCTGCTCTACGAAGGGCGCTGGCTCGACCCGCAGTCGCTGATGCTCCGCGAGTCGCTCCAGCGGTGGGTCGCCTCCGTCGTCACCGGCGAGGTCACCCTGCGGCTGCGTCGCGGTGAGGACTACTCCGTCGTCGACACCCGCGGCCCGCACTTCTCCTACCACCCCGACAAGCTCTCGATGGAGCGCACCGAGGACGCCGCCTTCGGGCCGGTCGACCGGATCGGTCAGCTCACGATGCGCAACCTCGACATCGCCGACTCCCGCGCCAAGCTCGAGCTGTATGCCGCGCAGGGCCAGCTCCTGGGCGGCCAGACCGCCGCGTTGGTCGGCGAGCTCGAGCAGGGCGGCGCCGAGGCCATCTCGGCCGGTGCCTCCGACACCGGCGTCGACTCGGGCGTCGACGAGGCGCAGGAGCGTTCGTCGTTCGACCTCGGCACCGACTGACGCCTGGCGGTGACGACCTCCTCCGTCGGACGGGATCAACCCCCTTCCCTGCTGCTCCGTCACGCTCGGGTGGTGCCGATCGCCCGTTCGAGGGGCGTCGGTCGCGCGATGGACCTGGCGTCGCACGGTGCGGAGGCACCGGTCGACGTCCTCATCGAGGGAGGCCGGGTCTCGGCGATCGGGTCGGGCCTGCGCGCGTCCCCCGGTGGGTGGGTCGTCGACGCGAGCGGACGCTGGCTCGTCCCCGGTCTCTGGGACCAGCACGTCCACATGACCCAGTGGGCGACGACCGCGGCGCGG
This sequence comes from Lapillicoccus sp., assembly GCF_025353065.1. Taxonomy (GTDB): domain Bacteria; phylum Actinomycetota; class Actinomycetes; order Actinomycetales; family Dermatophilaceae; genus Lapillicoccus. Next base: position 1,960 of record NZ_JANXRJ010000012.1, on the reverse strand, counting down.
CTCGACCTGTCCGGCACCCCGGACGCGCAGGCCGTCCTAGACCGGGTCGCGGCCCACCTCCACTCTCTCGCAACGGAATCCATCACCCTCGTGGGGTACGGCTACCGTTCGGGCGGATGGCCACGACCGGTGTCCACAGCGGATCTCGACGCCGTCTGCGGGCGGCGGGCGGTCGTGCTCGTCGCCGGGGACGGCCACAACGGGTGGCTCAGCTCCGCGGCCCAGCGACTTTTTGGCGTCGAACCACGCGACGGCGCGTTCGACGAGACGGACTGGTTCCCGCTCTGGGCGCAGCTCGCCGCACTGGTCGGCTCTCCGGAGGAGGTCACGCATGGCCTCGACGCGGTGATGACCCAGGCCTCGGTGAAGGGCGTCGTCGGCATCGTCGACATGGAGTTCGACGACGCGACCGGCACCTGGCCGGGGCGGTTCGAGGCTGGGCTCGACCGGCTGCGGGTGCGCACGAGCGTCTACGCCGAGGGTCTCGAGGGCGTCTTCGCCGCGGGTCTACGCACCGGTGACGTGCTCGTCGGGACGGGGGGCCTCGCGACGATGGGCCCGTTCAAGATCATCACCGACGGGAGCCTCGGCACGCGGACCGCCCATACGCACGAACCGTATTCGCCCTCGGGAGCCGGCGACGCGGCATACCCCAACGGCAAGCAGAACGTCTCCCGGGCCGAGCTGACCGAGCTGCTCGAGGCGGCGACCGCCCACGGGCTCGAGGCGGCGGTCCACACGATCGGCGACGCGGCCGCGCAGATCGCGCTCGACGCGGTCGCCGCCTCCGGTGCCCGGGGCTCGATCGAGCACGCGCAGCTGATGACCCGCGCCGGGATCGAGCGGATGGCCGGGCTCGGCCTGCGGGCGAGCGTCCAGCCGGCCCACCTGCTCGACGACCGCGACCTCACCGGAGCCATCTGGCCGGGCCGGGAAGATCGCTGCTTCATGCTCCGGACGATGCTCGACCTCGGCGTGCAGCTGGCGCTCGGCTCGGACGCGCCGGTCGCCCGCCTCGACCCCTGGCTGGCGATGGCCGCCGCGGTGCACCGCACCGCCGACGAGCGCGAGCCCTGGGTGCCGCAGGAACAGCTGACCGCGGCCGAGGCACTCGGCGCCAGCGTCGACGGCCGCGGGACCGTGGCCGTCGGTGACGTCGCCGACCTCGCCCTGCTCGACGCCGACCCGCTGGCCGGCGAGACGCCGGCGGAGTCGGCCGCGGTGCTGCGCGGGATGCGGGTAAAGGCCACCCTCGTCGCCGGCCGGCTCACCCACCTGGATCTGTGAGGTCAACGGCAGTACGGATCGTCATGAGGCCCACCACTCGATGGTCGGGAACACCAGTGGTCTGGGGGTTCCCAAACGTGGCTGGGTCACGGCAGACTGCTGCTGGTCGGAACTTTTTCCCGTGAGCAACCTGACGTACGGAGATTGGATGCGCGTCCGCGCCTGGCTGATGGGCCTCGTCGCGGTCGCCTGCGCCGTCCTCGTCCGTGGGTCGACACCGGCCGTCGCCGGCGCCGCCCCCTCCGCTGGCACGAGCGGCATTCCAGGACCGAGCTGCCCGGTCGAGGTCCACGCACAGAACCGGATCGGGCGCGACGGTGACCATCGTGCCCACCGACCGCACCACGTCGTCGTATGCCGTCTACCGCCTCGAGGGCGTCCGCGGCCGGGTCCGGCGGGCGACTGCCGACTGGTGGACGCGACCAACCACGTCGCGACGACCCGCGCAGTCGGCTGGGCACAGCCCCGGACCGACGCGAGCGCCCAACCGGGACACCGCTATGCCCATGTCGTCACCGCCCTGGACCGCACCGGCAACGAGTCGCCTCCCGCGCAGGCCGAGGTCCACCCCTCCTGACTTCTCGTCCAGTCCGGCCGGTGGTGATACCGAGGGGGCATCACCGGCCGCACCCGACGAGAGCACGTCCGCGCCATCGCCCCCCCCGGATTGGGG
>NZ_JANXRJ010000001.1 GCF_025353065.1 Lapillicoccus sp. | reverse complement strand
CCGGGAGCGGCCCGACGTCCTCAGCCTCGGCGGGGCCGCGTTCTTCGCCCTCGTGCTCGTCGCCTCCTCCGTTGTCCCAGGACCCGCACTGGAGGCCTGGACGCAGGCCATCTCGCAGGGCTGGATCGCCGCGATCATGTGGCTCTCGATCGCCGTCCGACGCCCCCTCACCCTCGCCTTCTCGACCAAGGAAGCCCCCGCGGAGATGGTGGGCACTCCCGAGTTCCTCCGCTTCAATGACATCATCACGGCCATGTGGGCCATCAGCTTCACCCTCGGCACCGCCGCCCTCGTCCTGGCCGGTCCGGCCGCGAGCACCGCGGTCACCACGGTCGTCGTCGCCGCCAGCATCACCCTCCCGATCGCCTCGATGAAGCGCTACATCGCCCACGTGACCGCCGAGCCCACCGAGGCCGAGGTCACCCAGGTCACCCAGGTCACCGAGGTCACCCAGGTCACCGAGATCAGCACCACCACCCACCCCAGCACGGTCACCGCGTGACCCGATCCGAGACCCAGGTGCGGGCCGGTCATCCGGCCCGCACCTCGTCGTTGCTGGCGCCGGGTCTCGACTTCCGGGTGTGGGACGTCTACCACCTTTGTGTCCTCGTCGTGGCGATGGCGCAGGTCTGGGCCGTCGGCCCGCCCTCGCTCGTGGCGCGGGTGGTCGCGACGCTCGCGCTGCTCGGTCTCGCCGCGGCATACGTGGTCCGAGGTCGTGACCTCGCCACGCTCCACGAGGAGGCGACGGGCCCGGGCCTGGCCTACGTGGCCACCGCCGGCGTCCTCTTCGTCGTTGCCGTCGTCGCCTCCGAACCGGCCGCGTGGGCGCTCGCCTCGCTCTGCGTGCAGGCGCTGCTGGTCCTGCGGTGGCTCGTCGCGGTGCCAATGATCGCCGTCCTCAGCCTGGTCCAGCCCCTCGCGAACTACCTGGTGCGGCACACGACCGAGGGACTCCTCGGGCTGATCGGTCTCGCCGTCGCCGCGACCGTCGGCAGCGGGGTGATCGCGGCGTGGATCGACCAGATCTCGGTCCAGAGCGAGGAGCGGGCCCGGCTGCTCGGCGAGCTCGAGGCGAGCCGCGGAGAGGTCGCCCGGCTCTCCCACGAGACGGGCGTGCTCACCGAGCGGGCCAGGCTGCGGGCCGAGATCCACGACACGCTGGCGCAGGGATATACGAGCATCCTCGCGCTCGTCCAGGCCGCCGCCGGGACCACGGACCGCGAGCGCGCCACCTCGCTGCTCGACCTCGCGGCCACCACCTGTCGCGAGAACCTCGCCGAGGCCCGCGCCATCGTCGCCGACGCCGCTCCACCGTCGCTCGACTCCTCCGCCCTCGCAGATGCCCTCGCCCGGCTGGTGAGCCGGCTCGAGGCCGAGACCGGTGCCGTATGCCGCCTCGCCATCACCGCGCAGGGGCCAGAGGGACCCGAGGACCTCGGCCGCCCGACGGAGGTGGCGCTCCTGCGGGTCACGCAGGAAGCCCTGAGCAACATCCGTAAGCACGCCCAGGCGCACCGCGTCGACGTCGAGCTGTCGCTCGCGGACGACTGGGTCACGCTGCTGGTGACGGACGACGGGATCGGGCTGAGCTCTTCGCCGGCCGACCCGTTCGGCGCAGAGGCGGGCACGGGTGGCTTCGGGGTCGGCGGGATGCGTTCTCGCGTCGAGGAGCTCGGCGGCAGCATCGATCTCGGTGACGCGGTCGGTGGCGGCACCCAGCTGCGGGTGGAGCTGCCCCGATGATCCGCATCGTGCTCTGCGACGACCACCCCGTCGTCCGCGCCGGCTTCCGCGCCCTGCTCGAGAACGAACCCGATCTCGAGGTCGTGGCGGAGGCGGCATCCGGGCCCGAGGGCGTCGCCGTCGTCGCGGAGCTGCGCCCGGACGTCGTCCTGATGGACCTGCGGATGCCTGGCGGTGACGGCGTCGACGCCACCCGGGCGATCGGGGCCGGCCCCTCGAGGACCGCCGTCGTCATCGTGACCACCTACGAGACGGACGGCGACATCGTCCGGGCGGTCGAGGCGGGAGCACTGGGTTACCTGCTCAAGGACACCCCGGCCGAGGAGCTCGTCCGCGCGGTCCGGGCGGCGGCGCGGGGCGAGACGATCCTGTCGCCCAGCGTCGCGGCCCGCCTGGTGCGGACGGTGCGCCAACCCCACCGGGCACCGTTGTCACCACGGGAGAAGTCGGTCCTGCGACTCGTCGCCGACGGGCGCACCAACGGCGAGATCGGTCTCGACCTCTTCATCACCGAGGCCACCGTCAAGACCCACCTGCTGCGCATCTTCACCAAGCTCGGCGTCTCGGACCGGACGGCGGCGGTCACCACGGCCATCGACCGGGGAGAGCTCACCTGAGCCTCCTCGGCCCGCTCCGGGGCGGCCCGGGAGCGGAGGTGTTTGGATGGAGTCATGCTGACCATCGAGCTTGCCCAGCAGCTGAAGACCGCGGGGCTGATCTGGACGCCGTCCTCGGGAGATCGTTTCGTCGTGCCGGTCGAGGACATGGAGGAACGCGTCTTCGTCCTCAGTGACGTCACCGCCGACATCCATCGCTTCGAGTCCGGCGACCTCATCGGCTTCAACGGCACGACCGAGTGGGCCCTCGACAGCATCGAGCAGGAGCGCGTCGTGTGGTTCCCCCGCGAGGACCAGCTGCGCGAGCTGCTGGGCGCCGCCTTCTCGCGCCTCGAACAGGTCTCCGGCGGGTATGCCGTGACGGCCACCGCCGCCGGTGGCGTGGAGGGCCGCTTCGTCGACATCGACCCCGAACGGGCTTACGCCAGAGCTCTGCTCGGTCGGCTGGGTGCAGAGGCGGAATGACCCCGACGCCGGCCGCGGACTGTCGCCGGTGGGCCCGTGACACCTGGCGCAGCCTCGAGGCGATGACCGACCGGTATACGGGCCTCGTCGCCGACGCCGTCGGCGCGGACCTCGGCCACCCCTCCCCCGCCACGTCGCCGACCAACATCGGGGACTTGCTCTGGAGCGCCGTCGCCGCCCGGGAGCTCGGGGTCATCGACGCCGACACCTGTCGCGACCTCCTGGCCCGGGCGATCGCGACGATCGGCCTGATACCCAGTCACGAGCCGAGCGGCCTGTTCTACAACTGGTACGACAGCGCTTCGGGCGAGCCCGTCCTCGAAGGGCGGGCCGACGGCCGGAGGGTCCGGCCCCTCGTGTCGAGTGTCGACACCGCGTGGCTCGCGACCGGGCTGATGGTGGCCCGCGCGGCGGAGCCGTCGGTCGCCGGGGCGGCGTCGCGGATCGTCGACCGGATGCGCTGGGACATGGTCCTCGACCGCACCGATCGCGCGGCCGGGCTCATCTCGGCCGGCTTCCGTGACGAGGACCCCGGGCCGGGATCGCCGATGCGACAGGGAAACCAGGCCGGACTCGGGCCGGACGTCTGGTACCTCCCGGGTTACGACACGATCGTGTCGGAGACCCGGATCGCGTCGTACCTCGGCATCGCCGCCGGGCAGGTGCCGCACGCCCAGTGGTTCGGGCCGTACCGCACCCTCCCGCAGGCGCGGCTCGAGGCCGACCGCGCGGCATACGTGGCGGACGAGGAGGCCGCGGGTCGCGAGCCGCACCTCGCACCGCCGCCCGTCGTCACGGGGGAGACGGTGACGCACCTCGGGGTCGACGTGGTCGAGGGCGCCGTCGCCTACCGCGGGATGCGGATCGTGCCGGGGTGGGGCGGGAGCATGTTCGAGGAGCTGATGCCCGACCTCTTCGTGCCCGAGGCCGAGTGGGGTCCGCGGTCCTGGGGTCGCAACCACCCGCTGCACGTGCGGGCACAGCGCGAGCACGGCCTGGAGGAGGAGGGGCTGGGTGTCTGGGGTTTCTCCCCGAGCAGCGACCCGCCGGACGGCTACGGCGAGTTCGGCGTCAAGGCCCTGGGGATGAGCGCGGCCGGATACTGGTCGCGCGGCACCGTGACACCGCACGCCTCGTTCCTCGCGATGGCCCACGAGCCGGAGGCCGCCCTGGACAACCTCGGCCGGGTCGAGGTCGACCACGGCGCCTACGGCCCGGGCGGCTTCCACGACGCCGTCGACGTCCGGCGCGGTCTGCGGGCCGAGCACCATCTCGCGCTCGACCAGGCGATGGTGATGGCGGCGCTGGCCAACCACGGTGCCGACGACGCGATGCGCCGGTGCTTCGCCCCCCAGGTCGAGGCCGTCCGGCCGCTGGTCGAGATGGAAGAGTTCGGAGCCGGCGCCTGACCGACCCCGACCACCGCGACGACCGCACTGACCGCCCGGCCCGCCCGATAGCACCCGGACCGCCCGGCAGCGCCTCCGGCGAAAACCCCGCTTCCTGCGCCGGATGCACCGAATCGCGCGACAAAACGCCCACGTTCGGTGCATCCGGCGCAGGAAGCGGGGTTTGGGGTGG
>NZ_JANXRJ010000312.1 GCF_025353065.1 Lapillicoccus sp. | reverse complement strand
GCACTCGCACACGAACCAGGAGCACTGACATGGCTGCAGCCACACCGGCCGCCACGGCCCCCCCGGCGACGGACGGGTCACTGACCCATCGCCAGATCATCACCATCCTCGTCGGCCTGATGATGGGGATGTTCCTCGCCGCGCTCGACCAGACGATCGTCGCGACGTCGATCCGCACCATCGCCGACGACCTCCACGGGCTGTCCGCGCAGGCCTGGGTGACCACGGCCTACCTCATCACCTCGACGATCGTCACGCCGCTCTACGGCAAGCTCTCCGACATCTACGGGCGCAAGCAGTTCTTCCTGCTGGCGATCTCGCTGTTCACCATCGGCTCGATGCTCTGCACGCTGTCGACCTCGATCGGCATGCTGGCCGGCTTCCGCGCCGTCCAGGGCCTCGGCGCCGGTGGTCTCTTCTCCCTCTCGCTCGCGATCATCGGTGACATCGTGGCGCCGCGCGAACGGGCGAAGTACCAGGGCTACTTCCTCGCCGTGTTCGGCACCTCGAGCGTCCTCGGCCCGGTCATCGGCGGGTTCTTCGCCGGCCAGTCCTCGATCCTCGGCGTCACCGGCTGGCGCTGGGTCTTCCTCGTCAACGTGCCGATCGCCGTCGCCGCGCTCATCGTCGTCACCCGCACCCTGCACCTGAAGCACCAGCGCCGCGACCAGCGCATCGACTGGTGGGGCGCGGTCATGCTCAGCGTCGCCCTCGTGCCGCTGCTCATCGTCGCCGAGCAGGGTCGCGAGTGGGGCTGGGCCTCGGGCAAGTCGATCGCGATGTTCGTCATCGGCGGCATCGGCATCGTCGGGTTCTACCTCGTCGAGCGGGCGATGGGCGAGTCCGCCCTCATTCCCCTGCGGCTGTTCAAGAACCGCACCATCGGGGTCGCCTCGGTCGGCTCGATCTTCATCGGCATGGGCATGTTCGGTGGCCTCGCCGCCCTCCCGCTCTACCTCCAGATCGTCAAGGGCGCGTCCCCGACCGAGGCCGGCCTGCTGCTGCTGCCGCTGACCCTCGGGATCATGTTCGGCTCGATCCTCTCGGGCCAGCTGATCTCGCGCACCGGCCGCTACCGCCGCTACCCGATCATCGGTGCTGCGCTGCTGACCGGGGCGATGTTCGCCTTCCACTACGTCGGCGCCGACACCGCACTCCCGCTGACGATGACGATCATGGTCTTCTTCGGCATCGGCCTCGGCTTCAACTTCCAGCCGCTGACCCTCGCCGTCCAGAATGCCGTCAGCCCGCGGGACATCGGGGTCGCGACCTCGTCGGCGACCTTCACCCGCCAGATCGGTGGCACGCTCGGCACCGCCGTGTTCCTGTCGATCCTCTTCTCGACGGCCGGCGACAACATCGCCCGGGCCTACCAGGCCGCCGGCAGCACGCCGGCGTTCCAGGCCGCGGCCCAGACCCCGGCCGGGGCTGCCGCCCTGAAGACCGTGCAGGGCTCCGGCTCGTCGCTCAGCGACACGTCGTTCCTCAACGGTCTCGACCCGGTCATCGCGCACCCGTTCCTCGTCGGTTTCTCGAACTCCATGTCGACCGTGTTCTTCGTCGCGACGTTCATCCTGGCGGCGGCCTTCGTCGTCTCCTGGTTCCTGCCGCACGTCGAGCTGCGCGGCGGCTCACCGCAGGCCGAGCGCGCCGCCCAGGACGTGGCCGACAAGGCCGAGGAGGGTGCCGCCATCGACAGCGCCGCGAGCGCCGCGAGCGCGCCGGTGCAGGACGCGGGTGTCCCCCGGGCGGACGACGAGCACGTGCTGGTCCCCGTCGGGGCCGTCCGTGCGGACGACCCGGCAGAGTTCGCCGACCAGGCCGGTCTCGGCGGTTCCACGGACATCCGGCACGGTCGCCACGAGGCGCCGACCCCCGAGGTCCGCGTGGTCATGAACGGCGTCGGTGACCTCTCGGGCGACCGCAAGCCGGGCCGGCACCGCGCCCTGCCGGGGGAGCAGATCCACTGACCCCGCGTTAGCTGGCTGGCTGACCCGCTCGGCTCATCCACGTCACGATGGCCCGGTCCCCCTCGGGGGCCGGGCCATCTGCGCGGAACGCCGTAGGCTCACCCTCCGTGAAGCGCACCGTCACCGCGTCGGGCCCGGCGTCACCCGCCGAGGCCTGGGACCGGTATGCCGTGCCCGCCCGGTGGCACGAGTGGTCACCCCCGATCGTCCGGGTCGACACGACGGGTACGCGCATCGTCCCCGGTCTTGCCGGGGTGGTCCACGGCATCGGCGGGATCCGGGTGAACTTCCTCGTCGAGGCCGTCGACGAGGGGGCCCGGACCTGGCGCTGGCGGGCCCGACTCGGGCCGCTCGAGATCGTCCTCGACCACGGGGTCACTGCGGTCACCGCGGTCACCGGCACCCACGGCACCCACGGCACCCACGGCACCGACGGGGTCGGCGGCTCCTCGACCTGGCTCACCGTCTCCGGACCACCCCTGGCCGTGCTCGTCTACCCGGAGATCGCGCGCATCTCGCTGCGGCAGCTGGTCTCCTGATTCTCAGGAGTGTGTCCCGCCAATGATCGGGTGGAGATGACCACGTCAGGGCTTGGACAGGTCCACCTGATAACCCGCGAGGGGGAATGCTGACCGCACCCGGCACCCCACAGCGTTCGACGACGGTCTGGCCTTGGCCCGACGGATGGTCGCGTCAAGATCTCGAAGATCTCAACCACACCCTGAGAGCTCCTGAGAATGCTCTGATGCACGGAGAACTTGGGGCACACGGACCGGGGGTAATGCTGTCGGGGCTGCGGGAGCGGTCACGTCGCCTTCACCGCCCCGGTATGGGTGACTACCTCACCCGCCAGGACCCCACCATCACCCCCGGCCACCGCCCGGCACCCACGACCTGAGCGGTCCGGTGGTCCGTCCAGGCGCACCCGGCATACCGCTGGCGTTGGGGTTGTGTTCAACCGGAGTTCGCTCCGGGTGGCGCACGTGCCGGAAGGGTGGTCGAGTGGTGCCGGCGCCCCGCCCGAGCACGCCGCACGCGCCCGAAGGAGTCCCCCATGCCGACCGTCGACCGTCGCCGCTTCCTCCAGCTCACCGGTGGTGCCGCCGCCCTGACGACGCTCGACGAGAGCGTCGCCCGGGCCGCGTCGATCCTGGCGAACCGGGCCACCGGCTCGCTCAAGGACATCGAGCACGTCGTCGTCCTCATGCAGGAGAACCGGGTGTTCGACCACTACTTCGGCACGATGCGTGGGGTCCGCGGCCTTGGTGACCCGCACCCCGCAACGCTGCCGAGCGGGAAGTCGGTGTGGCACCAGTCCGACGGCACCACCGAGACGCTGCCGTTCCGACCGGACGTCGACGACATGGGGCTGGCCTTCCTCCAGGACCTCGACCACAGCTGGGACGGCGGCCACGGCGCCTTCAACGCCGGCCGCTACGACCGGTGGATCCCCACGAAGTCGGCCACGACAATGGCCCACATGGAGCGACGCGACATGCCGTTCCAGTACGCGCTGGCCGAGGCCTTCACCGTCTGCGACGCCTACCACTGCTCGCTCATCGGCCCGACCGACCCCAACCGCTACTACATGTGGACCGGCGGGGTCGGCAACGACGGCACGGGCGGTGGCCCGGTCGTCACCAACGCCGAGGTGGGCTACGGCTGGACGACCTACCCCGAGCGGCTCGAGACGGCCGGCGTCTCGTGGAAGGTCTACCAGGACGTCGGCGAGGGGCTCGACGCCGCACACTCGTGGGGCTGGGGGCCGGACGCCTACATCGGCAACTACGGCGACAACTCGCTGCTCTACTTCAACCAGTACCGCACCGCGCAGCCCGGGAGCCCGCTCTACGACAAGGCCCGCACCGGCACGAACAACGCTGCGGGAGACAGGTATGTCGACCAGCTCAAGGCCGACGTCCTCAGTGGCAACCTGCCGCAGGTCTCGTGGATCGTCGGTCCCGAGGCCTTCACCGAGCACCCGAACTGGCCGGTGAACTACGTCGCCTGGTACGTCTCGCAGGTCCTCGACGCGCTGACCGCCGACCCCGAGGTGTGGAGCAGGACGGCGCTGCTGCTCACCTTCGACGAGAACGACGGGTTCTTCGACCACGTGGTTCCGGCCCACCCGAACTCCTCCGTCGTCCGGGCGCCTCGACGGTCTCGACGAAGAACGAGCTCTACCAGGGCCCCGACGGACAGGTCGGTCCCTACGGGCTGGGGCAGCGGGTGCCGATGATGGTCATCTCGCCGTGGAGCACCGGCGGCTGGGTCTGCTCCGAGACCTTCGACCACACCTCGATCCTGCGCTTCCTCGAGAAGCGGTTCGGGGTCCGCGAGCCGCAGATCAGCCCGTGGCGTCGCGCCGTCTGCGGCGACCTCACCTCCGCCTTCGACTTCGGGCGGCAGCAGCCGACCGTGCCGACGCTGCCGGGCACCGCGGCATACGTGCCACCGGACCGGGTCCGACACCCCGACTACGTCCCCACGCCTCCCACGACAGGGGCAGTTCCCCAGCAGGAGAAGGGAACTCGCCGTCCCGGGCCCTGCCCTACCGCCTCGCGGCGACGACCACGGTCGGCGCCGGCAGCCTCAAGCTGACCCTGACCAACACCGGCCGGGTGGGCGCCCACGTCCAGGCGCGCTCGACACGCGACATCGGCGGACCCCTCAGCTACACCGTCGGCGCCGGGGACACCCTCACCGCGACAGTCCCTCTCGGCAAGACCTACGACGTCGAGCTGCACGGGCCAGCAGGCTTCTACCGCCTGGTCGCCGGGCTCTCCGCCGCCTCACCGGTCGAGGTCACCCTGGAGGACGACACGACGCGTGACGCGGCCGTCGTGCACCTGACCTCGCAGTCCGCCGCCCGACAGGTCGTGGTCATCGTCGACACCAACACCGGTCGTAGCCAACGGCATACGGTGCTGCCGCGGCAGTCGGTCGCCGTCTCCGTCAGCACCAGCAGGACGGGCGGGTGGTACGACCTCACCGTCACGACCGACACCGACTCGCGCTTCCGCCGGGTGCTGGCCGGCCGGGTCGAGACCGGTCAGCCCCGGACGAGCGACCCACTGATCGGCCGCTGAGCGTCGGCGCGCCGGAGGGTGCGCCACGAGACGAGCGCGATGACCAGGGCGCCGAGACCGGCCACCACCGGCACGAGGTATGCCGCGTGCGCACCAAGGCGCTCGACCGCCGCCCCACCGACGGCCGAGCCGGCGGAGATCCCGATGATCAGCCCCGTGAGCACGACCGTCATCCCCTCGTTGAGCATCGCGGTGGGGACGAGCCGCTGCGCGAGCCCGATGCTCGTGATCAGCGTGGGCGCGGTGGCGATCCCGGCCACGGCCATCACCGCGGCCAGCACCCGGAGATCGGTCGCGAGGAGGACGGGGAGCTCGAGGAGGAACATCAGCGCGACCCCGATCACGAGCCGTGTGGTGATCCCCGAGCGGAAGGTCCGCAGCCCGAAGACCAGGCCGGAGACCGCCGACCCCAGGGCGAAGAGCCCGAGGATCACCGAGGAGAAGCCCTTGTTGCCGGCCGCATCGGCGACCGCGACGGTGACGACCTCGTTGCTCCCGAAGATCACGCCGGTGAGGGTCATCACGAGCGCGACGGGGAGCAGGCCCGGCCGGCTGAGGGCGACGCCGCGGGGGCGGTCGGCGTGCGGCACCACAGGCGGCTCGCTCGAGCGGGCCGAGCAGAACACCAGGGTGCCCACGAGGTAGCCGACCCCCGCGACGACAAGACCGGCCTCCGGAAGGATCAGCGTGCTCATCACCACCGCGAGCACCGGTGCCACGACGAAGGACAGCTCGTCGAGGACCTGCTCGAAGGACATCGCGACGTGGAGCCGCCCCTCGTCGCCGCGGTAGGCCTCGCTCCAGCGGGCCCGTGACATCGTGCCGAGGCTGGGGATGCCGGACGAGAGCGCGTAGAACACGAAGAGGGTCCAGACCGGCGCGTCCAGGAGCGAGCAGACCACCATCATGGCGAGCATCAGCGTCGAGAAGGCCACGAGCGGGAGGGCCACGACCCGTTGGCCGCGCCGGTCGAGCAGGGCGCCGATCACCGGCGCGAGGACGGCCAGGACGAGCAGACCGACGGCGGAGACCGCGCCGGCCAGGCCGTAGGAGTCGTGCCGGGTCGCGACCATCACCACCGTCGAGATACCGAACATCGCGGTGGCGAGCCGGCCCACGGACGCGCCGACGACCCATCGCGTCGCCCCCGGGACGGAGAACAACGGACGGTAGGCGGCCAATGCGCGCACCCGCTGAGTCTGTCGAGATGCCGGCCGGCCCACAACTCTGTATACAGGATACATTCTTGAGACTCTCCCGTTCCCCCGACGACCGGAGCAGACCATGGCACCGCGGATCCCCCGAGGCAACCGCTCGACGACCACCCCACCGGTACCCACGTCGCTGACGCCCGTGCGAGGCATACCCACCTCGCGGCATACCCGACCGTGGCTCGGCGTGGCGATCGGACTGGTCCTCCTGGCCGGGCCCGCCCTCGCCGCCTGCAGCGCCGTGACCCCCGCCGGCGGGTCGACCGGCACGGCCGGCAGCGCCGCCGGGGCGGGCGGTGACACGTTCGGCTCCCCCGCGACGGCAAGCCAGGTCAAGACCGGTGGCGAGCTCGTCGTCGCGCTCTCGGCCGAGCCGGACGCCCTCGACCCGACGACCTCGCGCAGCCTCTACTCGCGCTACATCTTCGAGACGATGTGCCAGAAGCTCTACGACGTCGACCAGAACGCCCGCGTCGTCCCGCAGCTCGCCACGGCGCTCCCGGTCATGAGCGACGGCGGCAGGACCGTCACCATCGCCGTCCGCGACGGGGTGAAGTTCGCCGACGGCACGCCGTTCGACGCTGCGGCCGTGAAGTCCACCCTCCAACGCGACCTCACCCTCGCGGGCTCCGGCCGCAAGAGCGAGCTGGGCCCGATCACCGGCGTCGACGCACCGGACGCCAAGACCGTCGTCATCCACCTCAGCACCCCGTTCGCCCCGCTGACGGCCGCCCTGACCGACCGGGCCGGCATGATCCTCAGCCCCACGGCCACGGCGAGCCTCGGCAAGAACTTCGGCACGGCGCCGGTCTGCGTCGGACCGTTCAAGTTCTCGAACCGCGTGCCGCAGAGCACGATCGAGGTCGTCAAGGACCCGAGCTACTACGACGCCGCCTCGGTGCACCTGGACAAGATCACCTACCGCATCATCACCGACGCGAGCATCCGCGCGGCCAACCTCAAGTCCCGCGACGTCCAGGTCGCCGACTCGGTCTCACCGCAGGACGTCGCCTCGATCTCCGGCACGGCCGGCCTGTCGGTCCTCAGGTCCGGGAGCCTGGGCTACCAGGGCCTGACCTTCAACGTCGGCACCGTCGACGGGGTGGGCAAGCCGGCGAAGCGGATCGACCGGCCGGAGGCCAGCGACCACCGGGTGCGGCAGGCCTTCGAGGCCGCCATCGACCGCACCACCCTCAACCAGGTCGTCTTCAACGGCGCCTTCACGGTGGCCTGCTCACCGATCTCACCGAAGACCGAGTACTCGTCGAGCGCCGCCCAGACGTGTCCCGCGCACGACGTCGCCAAGGCGAAGCAGCTGCTCAAGGACGCGGGGGTCACCGTGCCCTTCCCCCTCGAGATGCAGGTCTCCAACAACCCCGACAGCCTGCGTCTCGCCCAGGCCCTCCAGGCGATGGTCAAGGAGGGCGGCTTCGACCTCCAGATCAAGCCGGTGGAGTATGCCTCGCTGCTCGACCTCCAGGACAAGGGAGAGTTCTCGCTCCTCCTGCTCGGCTGGTCAGGGCGGATCGACCCGGACGCCAACATCACGAACTTCGTTGGTACGGGCGGTAGTCAGAACGTCGCCGGCTACAACGACCCGGCGGTCGACGCGCTGCTCGGTCAGGCCCGCCAGGCGCAGGACACCGCGACGCGCCGCGACCTCTACGGCCAGGTCGTGACCAAGCTGCACGCCAGCGACCCGCTCGTCTACCTCTACCGGCCCAACAACCTCACCGGCGTCTCGTCGAAGACCGCAGGAGTGCAGGTGTTCCCGGACGGGGTGCTGCGGCTGGCTTTCGCCGGACTCACGAAGTAGCCCGGACGTGCGTAAGTACCTGCTGACCCGGGCCCTGCAGTCCCTGCTCACGCTCTTCCTCGCGACCGTCGTCGTGTTCCTCGGCATCCGGGCCCTCCCGGGTGATCCGGCCCTCGCCCTCGCCGGCGAGGACCGGACCCCGGAGGCCCTCGCCGCGATCCGGCAGCAGTACGGCCTCGACCAGCCGGAGATCGTCCAGTTCTGGCGGTTCGTCGCCAACGCCCTGCACGGTGACCTCGGCCAGTCGGTGCGCACCGGGCTGCCGGTCTCGTCGATGCTGCGCACCGCCCTCCCCGTGACCCTCGAGCTGTCGGCGCTGGCCATCGTCATCGCGACGGTCCTCGGCGTGGGGTCGGGCGTCGTCGCGGCGGTCCGGCGCGGCGGACCCTCGGAGTGGGTCGCCAACGCCTTCGCCCTCCTCGGCCTGTCCGTCCCCCACTTCTGGCTCGGGCTGGTCGCCATCCTCTACCTCAGCGTCGCGACCGGCCTGTTCCCCGCGTCCGGCTTCGTGCCGTTCCTCCAGTCACCCGCCGACAACCTCCATCACCTCATCCTGCCGGCGGTCATCCTCGGCACCGGGCTCGCGGCCGTCATCATGCGCCAGACCCGGTCGTCCATGCTCGATGCGCTCGACACCGACTACGTGCGCACGGCACGAGCCAAGGGGCTGTCCTCCCGGGCCGTCATCGGCCGGCACGCCCTGCGCAACAGCCTCATCGTCGTCGTGACGATCGTCGGGCTGCAGCTCGGCGGGCTCATCTCGGGGGCCGTCGTGACCGAGCAGATCTTCGGTCTGCCGGGCTTCGGCACGATGACCATCGACGCGGTCTTCCAGCGCGACTACGCCGTGATCCAGGCCGTCGTGCTCGTCACCGCGACGGCCTACATCGTCCTCAACCTCGTCGTCGACCTGCTCTACTCCGTCATCGACCCGCGGGTCCGGGTCGCGGGGTCGGCCTCATGAGCGTCGACCCCGGACTCGTGGCGACGGTGCCCGACGGCTCCGATGGCTCTCATAGCTCTGGCGGCGTGGGTGGTCACGGCGGGTCGAGAGGCTCGAAAAGGTCTGGTAGCACGGGTGGCTCGCCGGTCGGGGTCGGCCGTCGCCGGCTGGTGGTCCGGCGGCTGAGCCGCAACCCACTCGCCGTCGTCGGGGCGGTGGTGCTCGTCCTCGCCATCCTCGTCGCGGTGCTCGCCCCGGTCATGGCGCCGTATGCCGCCGACCAGACGGACTTCGCCCACCCCCTGGCTCCGCCCGGGGGTCCGGGTCACCTCTTCGGCACCGACGACCTCGGCCGCGACGTGCTCTCGAGGATCATGCTGGGGATGCGGGCGTCGCTGCTCGTGGCGCTGCTGGCGGTGGTCACGGCCCTCGTCGTCGGCGTGCCGCTCGGGCTCGCGGCCGGCTACTTCCGTGCGGTCGATGCCGTCATCTCGCGACTGACCGACCTGCTGCTCGCCTTCCCCTTCCTCATCCTCGCGGTCGGGCTCGCCGCCATCCGCGGCGCGAGCCTGGCGAACGCCGCCGTGGCCATCGGTATCGCGCAGATCCCCGGCCTCATCCGGATCGTGCGGTCGGAGACGCTGCGGCTCAAGGGCCTCGACTTCGTGGCCGCCGCGATCGTCGACGGCGCGAGCGACCTGTGGGTCCTCGGTCGCCACGTGCTGCCCAACGCGACGTCGGTGGTCCTCGTGCAGGCCACCGTCGCGCTGCCCGCCGCGATCCTCGGCGAGGCGGTGCTGTCCTTCCTCGGCCTCGGGATCCAGCCCCCGGCGCCGAGCCTCGGCACGATGCTCGCGGCCGCCCAGCCCTTCGCCGGCCGCGCGCCCTGGGCCGCCGTGCTGCCCGGGATCGCGATCATGCTCCTGGCGCTGGCGTTCAACGTCTTCGGTGATGCCCTGCGCGATGCGCTCGACCCCAAGGGAGGTGGCCGGTGAGCAGAACGACGTCGACTGCCGACGCGCAGCCCGCAGCGCGGCATACCCGCGTGCTCGAGGTCCGCGACCTGTCGGTGACCTTCCGCACCGAGACGGGGACCGTGGCCGCGGCGGACGGCGTCGACCTCGACCTCGGCAGCGGCGAGATCGTGGGCGTCGTCGGGGAGTCCGGTTGTGGCAAGAGCGTGACGGCGATGGCGTTGACCGGGCTGCTGCCACGGTCGGCGACCGTGACCGGCTCGGTGCGGCTGCGGGACGACGAGCTCGTCGGCGCCTCGCCGGCCACGCTGCGACGGGTGCGCGGCAAGGACATCGCCTACATCTTCCAGGAGCCGATGACCTCGCTGAACCCCGTGCTCACGGTCGGCCGCCAGATCGCCGAGGTGCTGGAGCAGCACGAGTCGATGAACCGGCGCGCGGCGACGGCGCGGGCGGCCGAGCTGCTCGCCGTGGTCGGCATCCCCTCGCCGGCCGAGCGCGTCAAGCAGTACCCCCACCAGCTGTCGGGAGGGATGCGGCAGCGGGTGATGATCGCGATGGCCATCGCGTGCGAGCCCGCCGTCCTCGTCGCCGACGAGCCCACCACGGCCCTCGACGTCACCGTGCAGGCCGGCATCCTCGACGTCCTGCGTCGGCTGCGCGACGAGACCGGCATGGCGGTGCTGGTCATCACGCACGACCTGGGGGTGATCGCGGACGTCGCCGACCGCGTCGTGGTGATGTATGCCGGGAGGGTCGTCGAGCGGGCGGGCGCCGACGACCTCTTCGCGCGACCCCGGCACCATTACACCGCAGGCCTGCTCGCGGCCTCCCCGACCAGCGGCCGGCACGCCGGGACCCACCGGCTCGAGGAGATCCCGGGACTCGTGCCAGTGCTGCGTGAGCCGCCCGACGCCTGCACGTTCGCTGAGCGGTGCGGGGCGGCCGACGACACCTGCCGGTCCCGACGGCCGTTGCTCGAGGTCGCGCTCGGGTCCGGTGCTGCTCACGAGGTGGCCTGCTGGCACCCGAAGGTGTCGTCGTGACCGCCGCCGAGCCGGTGCTCGAGATCGTCGACCTCGTGATGCACTTCGGGCCGGTGCGCGCGGTCGACGGGGTCTCGCTGACGGTGGCCCGCGGCGAGGTGACGGCCCTCGTCGGGGAGAGCGGCTCCGGCAAGTCGACCGTGGGCCGGTGCATCGTGCGCCTGCTCGACCCGACCTCCGGGACGATCCGCCTGTCCGGCACCGACATCAGCCGGCTCTCGCGGCGTGCGATGCGACCGCACCGACGGGCGGTCTCGATCGTCTTCCAGGACCCCGGCGGCTCCCTCGACCCGCGGATGCTCGTCGGTGAGGTGGTGGGCGAACCGCCACGGCTACAGGGGGTTTCGCCTAGGGATCGGCGAATCCGCGTTGCCGAGGGGCTCACCCGGGTGGGGCTGCGGCCCGAGGTCGCCTCGCGCTACCCGCACGAGCTGTCGGGCGGGCAGCGCCAACGGGTCTCGATCGCGCGGGCGCTGATGTCCGAGCCCGGACTGCTCGTGGCCGACGAGCCCACGAGCGCCCTCGACGTCTCGGTGCAGGCGTCCGTCCTCAACCTCCTCGCCGACCTGCAGCGCGATCTTGGTTTCGCCTGCCTCTTCATCACCCACGACCTGTCCGCGGTCGAGTACCTCGCCGACACCATCGCCGTGATGTATCTCGGCCAGATCGTCGAGCACGGTACGAGGGAGCGGGTCTTCGCCCGTCCGGCGCACCCCTACACCCAGTCGCTGCTCGCTGCCGCCCCTGTGGCGGACCCGGGCCGACAGCGGGCCCGCACCCGGGTGCTCCTCGGGAACGACCTCCCCGCGGCCATCGACCCTCCGAGCGGCTGCCGCTTCCAGACGCGGTGCCCGCTCGCCGTCGATCGTTGTGCGAGTGAGGTGCCCGCGCTACGGGACTTCGGCGGACACACGGTCGCCTGCCACCTCGTCGCCGATGACGGGACCCCACCCGACGTCCGGGCAGCGGTCCGAGAGGATCAGGACCGGCCGTCCGACGCGCTCACCTCCGACGCACCGTCGTCCCCCGGAAGGACCTCATGACGTTCACCACCCGCCCGACCCTCGAAGGCACCTTCGGGATGGTGTCCTCGACCCACTGGATCGCGTCGCAGTGCGCGATGCGGATGCTCGAGCTCGGCGGCAACGCCTTCGATGCGGCCGCCACGGCCGGGTTCGTCCTGCACGTCGTCGAGCCCCACCTCAACGGACCCGGCGGGGACCTGCCCGCGATCATCGTGACCGCCGACGACCCGACACCGAGGGTGCTCTGCGGGCAGGGCCCGGCGCCGGACGGCGCCACCGTCGCGCACTACCGCGGCGAGGGGCTCAGCCTCGTGCCGGGCTCCGGCCCGCTCGCCGCGACGATCCCGGGGGCCGTCGACGCGTGGCTGCTCCTGTTGCGCGACAGGGGGACTCGCTCATTGCGCGAAGTCCTCGAACCGGCGATCGGCTACGCCCGCCACGGCCATCCGCTGCTGGAGCGGGTCGCCGCGACCGTCGCCACCGTCTCTGATCTGTTCGTCGAGGACTGGACAACCTCGGCCGACCTGTGGCTGGACCACGGCTCCGCGCCGACCCCCGGCGCGCTCTTCCGGAACCCGGTCTGGGCCGACACCCTCGAGCGCCTCGTCCGCGAGGGGGAGGGGGCCGGCACCGACCGCGCCGCTCAGGTGGAGGCCGCCCGACGCGCCTGGTCGCAGGGCTTCGTCGCGCAGGCCGTCGACGCCTTCTCGCGCCGGCCCTTCCGGGACTCCTCCGGCGAGCGGCACGGTGGCCTCGTCACCGGCGCCGACCTCGCCTCCTGGGCGGCCACCTGGGAGCCGGCGACGACGCTCGAGTGGCACGGGCACACGGTCGCGAAGACCGGCCCGTGGGGTCAGGGGCCCGCGCTGCTGCAGACGCTCGCCCTGCTGGACGCACTGGGAGACTCGGCCGAGCTGGATCCATTGAGCAGCAACGGGATCCACACCATCAGCGAGGCGATCAACCTCAGCTACGCCGACCGGGAGGCGTGGTACGGCAGCGGCGAAGAGCCGATGACGACGCTGCTGTCCACGGGCTACGCCACGGAGCGGGCCACCCTGGTCGGGGAGACCGCGGATCTCGACATCCGCCCGGGGCGACCCGACGGGCGGGAGCCGCGGCTCCCGGCATACGTGCTGGGGACGGGTCGGACGGCACCGGTGGACGCGACGACCGGCGAGCCGACCGTGTCCGTCGCGGACACCACCCGCGGGGACACGTGCCACGTCGACGTCGTCGACCGCTGGGGCAACATGATCTCGGCGACGCCGAGCGGTGGCTGGCTGCAGAGCTCCCCGACGATCCCGGAGCTCGGCTTCTGCCTCGGGAGCCGGATGCAGATGTTCTGGCTCGAGGAGGGACTCGCGTCGTCGCTCGCGCCCGGGAAGCGCCCGCGGACCACCCTCACCCCGACCCTGGTGCTGCGCGACGGCGAGCCGTGGATGGCGTGCGGCACGCCGGGCGGTGACCAGCAGGACCAGTGGCAGCTGCTCTTCCTGCTGCGGACGGCCCTGCACGGCACCGGTCTGCAGGAGGCGATCGACGCGCCGGCGTGGCACTCCAGCGGCTTCACGAGCTCGTTCTACCCGCGCGACCGGGTGCCCGGGGGCTTGGTCGTCGAGAGCCGCATCGAGGCTTCCGTGGTCGCCGACCTCGAGCGCCGCGGGCACCCTGTCAGCGTCGTCGACGCGTGGAGCCTCGGCCGGCTCTGCGCCGTGACCCGGGACGCCGCCAGCGGGATCCTGCGCGCCGGCGCCAACCCGCGCGGCATGCAGGGGTATGCCGTCGGGCGCTGAGCTGCCATCGGGGCCGTTCGACTCCGAGTCACAAGGCGGCAGGGGACGGTCTGCCGAGCGTCTCCACCGCCGCTTGCGCCG
Source organism: Lapillicoccus sp. (assembly GCF_025353065.1). Taxonomy (GTDB): domain Bacteria; phylum Actinomycetota; class Actinomycetes; order Actinomycetales; family Dermatophilaceae; genus Lapillicoccus. Next base: position 5,000 of record NZ_JANXRJ010000312.1, on the reverse strand, counting down.
CCGCGTCGACGTGGTCCCTGGCCGCGGCTTCGGCCCCCGCAGCGTCGCCCGCCTCGATCGCGTCGACGAGGCGGATGTGCTCGCGCCACGAGTGCGGGGCGCGGCGGGCGCCGCCGACCCGGAAGACCCAGTGGACGTGGAGGTAGAGGGAGGCGGAGATCGAGGCCAGCCAACGGTTTCCGGCGATCGTGACGACCCGCAGGTGCAGGGCGCTGTTGAGCTCCGCGACCCGCGTCAGGTCACCCGACTCCGTCGCCACGCGGGCCTCGTCGAGGAGGGCGCGCAGGTCGGCGACGTCGGCGGGCGTCGCGCGCTCGGCCGCGATCCGGGCGGCGACCGGCTCGAGGCTCGAGCGGACCGTGAAGAGGTCGGCGATGGCCGCGGCGTCGGGCGTCGCGACGACCGCCCCGCGGCGGGGGCTGAGGGTCACCAGGCCGTCCGACTCGGCCACCCGCAACGCCTCCCGGACAGGGTTGCGCGACACCCCGAAGTCGGCGGCCAGGCGCTCCTCGGTCAGCCGGGTCCCGGGTGGGTAGACCCCGTCGACGATCCGGTGCCGCAGCTCCTGGAGCACCTGATCCCGCAGGGCCACGTGCTCGGCCCCGATCGTCGCCTGCGGCCTCGACCCGTCCTGCACCGTCGTCCCCCCGTCATCCGCCATCTGCCATCGGCAACAAAAGGACGCCCCGTCACGACGAGCATCGGTGCCTGGCGCCGACTGTATACGAAGAACAATCGCCCCGGCCGCCAAACCGCCAAGGGTGCCCTCTCGCGGCATACAGCCGCGCGGCACTCCCCAGCGGCCGCTCGACTCGGAGTCGAGCGGGCCCGGTATGCCGCGACCGGTCGCTCGGCCCCGTCGCTCGGCCCCGTCGCTCAGCCCCGTCGCTCAGCCCCAGACGAGACCGCGGCTGGGGTCCTCGAGCAGCGCCGAGAGGTCGGCGAGGAAGCGGCTGCCGAGCTCGCCGTCGATGAGCCGGTGATCGAACGAGATCGCCAGCTGGGTGACCTGCCGGATCGCGATCTCGTCGTTCCCGGCGGCGTCGGTGACGACCCAGGGCTTCTTCTTGATCGCCCCGAAGGCGGTGATCGCGCTCTCGCCCGGGTTGATGATCGGCGTTCCCGCATCGACCCCGAAGACGCCCACGTTAGTGATCGTGATCGTGCCGCCGGCCATCTCGGCCGGCTGGGTCTTGCCGTCGCGGGCCGTGGCGATCAGTGCGGCCATGGCCTGAGCGAGATGGAGCATCGACATCTGGTCGGCGTCCTTGATGTTGGGGACGAGCAGGCCCCGCGGGGTCGCCGCGGCGATCCCGAGGTTGACGTAGTTCTTGACGACGATCTCCTGCGCCGCCTCGTCCCACACCGCGTTCATGCCGGGGTTGCGCCGGACCGCGACGCAGAGGGCCTTGGCGAGGACCAGCATCGGGGTGACCCTGACGTCCCGGAACTCGCGGTCGGTCTTCAGCCGGGCCACGAGATCCATCGTCGCCGTGACGTCGATGGTGTTGAACATCGTGACGTGGGGAGCAGTGAACGCCGACCCGACCATCGCCTGGGCCGTCATCTTGCGGACCCCCTTGACCGGGACGCGGACCTCCCGGTCACTCAGCGGTGCGTATGCCGTCCACTCCCCATCGACGCCGGGTGGAGTTCCCAGCCCCGGAAGCGACGTCCCCTCCAGCACCCCACGATCGGCTCGCCGTGCCAGGACGTGCGCCTCGACGTCGGCCCGCGTGATGACCCCCCCGTCACCAGTTGCGGCGACGGTGTCGAGGTCGACGCCGAGGTCCTTCGCGAGCCTGCGCACCGGCGGCTTCGCCAGCGCGCGGCCGGTGCCCGGCGCCTGTCCCTTTATCGGGTCACCCGATAAAGGGACGCTTCCCGGGAGAACGGTTGTCGAGCGAACCGCCCCGTTGTCGGGTCCAGCACCGGCCGTCCGGGCCGACCGGGACGTCTGGTCCTCGACCGCGGCTGCCGACGACGGGACGAACTCGGTCGGGTTCCTCACGGGCAGAGCGGGGGCCACCTGCATGGCCGTCCCTGCCTGCGTCCCTGCCGCGGCCTCCATGACGGGGGCGGACGGCATACCGGCGTCGGTGCCCGGCCCTGCATCAGCGCCCTTGCGCGGACGACGTTTGGATTCGGTCTGCTTCACGCCGTAGCCGACGAGGACCGCCGTCCGGCCCGTCGAGGTCGTGCCCCCGATCTTGCCCTCCTCGATGTCCTCGTCGCCCGCATCCGTTGCGGCAGAGGCCAACTCACCAACCGGCGCCGGAGGATCCACTGCCGCCGCCCCACCCACGCCGTCGTCGACGGAGATGATCGGCGTCCCGACCTCGACGGTCGACCCCTCGGTGACGTGGATCTGCGTCACCGTCCCCGCGAAGGGGACGGGGAGCTCGACGAGCGACTTCGCCGTCTCGATCTCGACGACGATGTCGTTGACCTTCACGGTGTCGCCGGGCTTGACGTGCCAGGTGACGATCTCGGCCTCGGTCAGGCCCTCGCCCGGGTCGGGGAGCTTGAACTGTTTAATGGTCATCCGTGAACTCCGTTGTCCTAGAACGCGAGCGAGCGATCGACGGCGTCAAGGACGCGGTCGAGGTCGGGGAGGAACTCCTCCTCGAGCCGGCTCGGAGGATAGGGCAGGTTGTAGCCGCCGACCCGCAGCACCGGTGCCTCGAGGTGGTAGAAGCAGCGCTGCGTGATGCTCGCCGCGATCTCGGCGCCCATGCCGAGGAAGGTCGACGCCTCGTGTACGACGACGAGTCGGCCGGTCTTCTCCACGGACGCCGCGAGGGTGTCGAGGTCGAGCGGGCTGAGCGAGCGCAGGTCGATGACCTCGAGGGCCTTGTCCTCCTCGGCCGCGGCCTCCGCCGCCTGGAGACAGGTCTTGACCATCGGGCCGTAGGCGACGACCGTGCAGTCCCTGCCCTCGCGGGCGACGGCCGCGGTGAACAGGCCCCGGGAGGCGCCGCTGACGTCGACCTCGCCCTTGTCCCAGTAGCGCCGCTTGGGCTCGTAGAAGATCACCGGGTCGTCGGTCTCGATCGCCTGTTGGATGCCCCAGTAGGCGTCCTCGGCGTTGGAGACGCACACGACCCGCAGGCCGGCCGTGTGCGCGAAGTAGGCCTCGTTGGACTCGCTGTGGTGCTCGACGGCACCGATGCCGCCGCCGACCGGGATGCGGATGACGATGGGGAGCCTGATCGTGCCGAGGCTGCGGGCGCGCATCTTGGCGACCTGGCTGATGATGTGGTCGAAGGCGGGGTAGACGAAGCCGTCGAACTGGATCTCGACGACGGGCCGGTAGCCGCGCAGCGCCATCCCGATCGCGGTGCCGACGATGCCCGCCTCGGCGAGCGGGGTGTCCATGACGCGGTCCTCGCCGAAGTCCTTCTGCAGGCCCTCGGTGACGCGGAAGACCCCCCCGAGCTTGCCGATGTCCTCGCCCATGAGGACGACCTTGGGGTCCTTCTCCATGGCGGCCCGCAAGCCGTTGGTGACCGCCTTGGCGATGGTCAGCTGCGGCATGTCAGTGCCCCCCGTCGAAGCTGGCCTGGTAGGCGACGAACTGCTCGCGCTCGGCGGCGAGCAACGGGTGGTGCTCGACGTAGACGTGGTCGAACATCGACTCCCCCGTCGGGTCCGGCATCGACAGGGTGCCCTCGCGCACGTGGACGGCGAGCTCGTCCGCCTCGGCCTCGACGGCCGCGAAGAACGCACTGTCGGCCTTGCCCTCGTGGGCGAGGTAGGCCTTGAGCCGCATGATCGGGTCGCGCAGCTTCCACACCTCGACGTCGGCAGAGACACGGTACTTCGTCGGGTCGTCGCTCGTGGTGTGGGCGCCCATCCGGTAGGTCCACGCCTCGATCAGGGTGGGGCCCTGACCGGACCGGGCCTCTTCGAGCGCGTGCTTCGTCACGGCATACACCGCCAGCACGTCGTTGCCGTCGACCCGGATGCCGGGGAAGCCGAAGCCGCGCGCGCGCTGGTAGAGCGGGATGCGGGTCTGTCGCTCGTTGGGCTCCGAGATCGCCCACTGGTTGTTCTGGCAGAAGAAGACGACAGGCGCGTTGGTGACGCCGGCGAAGACGAAGGCCTCGCTGACGTCGCCCTGGGCGGTGGCGCCGTCGCCGAAGTAGGCGATGACGGCGGCATCGCGGTCGGGGTCGCCGGTGCCGACGTCGCCGTCGCGCTGGATGCCCATCGCGTAGCCCGTCGCGTGCAGCGTCTGGGCGCCGATGATGATCGTGTAGAGGTGGAAGTTCTTCTCGTTGGGGTCCCAGCCGCCGTTGTTGACGCCGCGGAACATCCCGAGGAGGTTGAGCGGGTCGACCCCGCGGCACCAGGCGACGCCGTGCTCGCGATAGGTCGGGAAGGCGTAGTCCTGCGGCTTCAGCGCGCGACCGGAGCCGACCTGGGCGGCCTCCTGACCGAGCAGCGAGGCCCAGATGCCGAGCTCGCCCTGGCGCTGGAGCGCGGTCGCCTCGGTATCGACGCGGCGGATCAGCGTGAGGTCGCGGTAGAAGCCGCGCAGGTCCTCGTCGGTGAGCTCGGCCGCATACTGCGCGTAGGCCGCGGACACAGCGGTCTCCACCCGCTGCCCCTCGGGGTTGAGCATCTGGACCATCTCGGGCCCGCCGTCGCCGACGGCCGGGACGGGGACGGCGAGGTCGTCGGGGGTGATCGCATCGCCCCGACCGGTGGAGTCGGAGGACGCCGCCGAGGCTCCCCCTCCGACGACTGCGTTGTCGCTCACAGGCACTCCTTCTGGCCGGTCGATCGGACCGACTGGATCCGGGCCGCGGCCTCGTGCCGGGATGGCCGGGACGGTGCTGCGGCATCGTCGTCGTGGGCGCGGCCTGGTCGAGACCGCACTCACCGTTGAGCCGTTCGGGGTCAATCTAGCCGGGGTTGCCGCGAGGGTGGCAACACGGTGGGTCCGCCCGGCGTGCGCTGCAGGACTAACCAGCAGGGGTTGACGCTGCGTCAAG
>NZ_JANXRJ010000232.1 GCF_025353065.1 Lapillicoccus sp. | reverse complement strand
ACAACGCCGCCAGCATCCCCATCGCCGCCGGTATCCTCTACCCCGTCTTCGGGCTGCTCCTCTCGCCCATCATCGCCGCCGGCGCGATGGCCCTCTCCTCGGTCAGCGTCATCGGCAACGCGCTGCGGCTGCGCACCCAGAAGCTCTGAGAGCGGCACCATGGGCCGTCGCACCGCACCGGCCCGCGCAGCACGACCCAACGCGGACAACCACGCGGACGACCAAGGATGGCAATTGCCACCCCCATGTCTTCGTACACTTATACCTAAAGCTGACCGTGGACCAGGGGCAGGCCCACCAGCTCAAGCGGGAGGACGGCGGAGGGGCAGTAGGACCACCAACGCCGTCGAGTCGACCCCAAGCAGGTATACGGGCAGCCAAAGTTCGATGCCTGCTACTGACAGGATCAGCGCTCGTGCTCGCCGCCACCGTCAGCGCCCAAGCCGCCACCACCCCGACACCCACCACCACCGCCACCACGGGCACGTCAGCGACGGCCGACGCCCACCCCGGTGACAACGGCGCCGACGGTGTCCCCGAAGCCCAGGAACACCACGGCGGCCACGGCCTGGACAAGAGCGGCACGATCACCGCCGTCACCGCGTCCAGCGTCACCATCAAGACCACCGCCGGCACCACCACCTACACCGTCAACGCGGCCAGCGACGTCGACAAGAACGGCGAGGCCACCATCTCGTCCCTCGCCGTGGGCGACGCGGTCACCTTCAGCGTCGACAGCACCACCCCCACCGTCATCGACAAGCTGCACACCGGCAACGAAGCGCAGAACATGCCGCAGGCCCCCACCGGGACCACCGCCGGCTGACCCCCCACCGTGCGGCGCCCGGCCCGAACCCCTCGCAACTCAGCGACGGACCGGACCGGGCGCTCGCGAGGAGGCACCCCGCGGCCCGGCGATGAGCTCCGCCCGTCCGTGACCTGGAGAAGTTGACGTTGATCCCCGTGACGGCCGCGGCCCCCGAGCGGTACCCGTAGAACCAGAAACGCCCGCAGAGGCCCGGTTCCCATCGGCGCCAGTTCGGTTGCGCCGCAACGAACAAGGGGCACAGGACACGCTCCTTCACGGACTCCTAAGGCGGGTTGTCGCAAGTTCGAATCTTGCCGGGGGCACCAAGAAGTATCCGCAGGTACCCGGTCGCCACCGGCTGTGTCCGGGCTGGCCTCCGCGGTCCATGCAAGCGGACATCACCCACGTAGTCGACGATGGCGAGTCGGCCATCGTGGCTGGCCAGGGCCTCGGGGTGAGTGCGCGAGCCCTGAAGCCCCCCAGGCACCCACTGCGGCAGGCCGCGTACCGCACGCTTGTCAACGAGAGAGCCGGCTCGAGCAACCCCTCCTCTGAGGCCGACGTCTTCGAGGTGTTGCAGCACTTCGGGCCGCACGAGATATGCCGCTTGGTTCGGCGGCTCTGCTTTCCCTGGCGAACGTGGACGAGGGACTCGTCCTTCCCGGGGGCGGCGCGGGACGGCCGAGGTGGACCCCATGCGACCTCCGGGTTATTCCTGCCAGCAGGCGAGGACGTCGGTTGCGACGGTGTAGGCGAAGTCGCCGCGTGAGGTTCGCTGCGGCCCGAGCGTTGCCACCAGGGCGGTGGCGTCGACCTCGAGGGTGAGGTTGTCCTTGACGAAGGAGACGATGCCGGTGTTGCTTTGGAACGCGGGCAGGCCGAGCGAGGTCAGCCCTGTGAGCGTGGTCGCCGGCTGGGTGCGGCTGCGGAGCGCGGCGAAGTAGGTCTTGGCTGCCGCCGCGTCGGCCGACTGCTGGACGGAGAGCACAAGCCGACCCTGCGGGAGGGCGTAGGTACAGGTGAACAGACCGTGCTCCCACGTGCTTGTGCCTACCGGCGGGCCGGGTAAGGCGAGCAGGGTTTTGATGCTGCCCCGGATTTCCGGGCCGCAGACCATGCTGGCCGTCTGCGGGGGCTGGCCAACAGAACCGCCTGCCATCGTCTGCCCCGGCGCCATGCTCATTCCGTCGGCCGTCGGCGGACCGGCCGACGACGGTGCCACCGTGGTGGCGGTTGTGGCCGTGGGAGCGGTGGGCGGGGTCCCGCTCGGGTGGGCGAGACTGGCGGTGGTCCCGCAGGCTGTAAGAAGGAGAGGCAGCGCGAGAAGCGCCAGTCGGGTCTTGGGTCGGGCAGTCATGGGGTATCCGTGCAAGGGTGAGCCACCGGTCATACCGGCCGGCTGCTCACGAGGTGGGCGAAAGCGACGACGTTGTCCTGGTAGTGGCCCTTGTTGGCGTAGAAGGGACCACCGCAGGTGATCAGACGAAGGCCGGCGTGGTTGATGTTCCCGTAGACCTGCAGGGTGGGGAACTCGGCCTTGGCATACGTTTCCACGCTGTCCACGGCGAACACAGCGACGGTGTGGTCTGCCCGGGTCACCTCGATACGGTCCCCCGGTCGCAGCTCGGACAGGTGGTAGAACACCGATGGCCCGGCGGCTGCCGAGTCGACGTGGCCGACGATCACCGAGGGCCCGACCTGACCGGGTGTGGGCGAGCCCGTGTACCAGCCGGCGGGCGTTGTCGCGGTTGACGGCGGGACAGCAATCGCGCCCTGGGCGTCCAGCCCGTACTGAGCGAGGGGCGCGGCCGTCACCTGGATTCTCGAGGCCGTGATCGCGACGGGCACCGACCGCTTCAGGACGGGACCGACGGTCGCCGGTGGTGGCGCGGACGGACGGGCGCTGCCGGGGGTGGTGGCCGGCGTGGAGTTCGCGGGGGTGGTCGGCGCAGTAGAAACCGACGGTCCAAGGTTTCGCTCGGCATTGGGCCGTGCGGCACTGGCCGGCGAGGTGTTGCTGTGATTTTGGCCGAGGAGCGCGACGCTCAGCAGGGCTATCCCGGTGACGGCGAGCACCGCCGCGACCACGACCGTCGCTCTCGCGAGGCGGCGACGACGGTCGTGGTCGGAGCGGCTCATGCGGTTCTCGTGCTCTCAGCGCTTGGCAGTAAGACGACGGCGGGCGCCCACCAGGGCTCCGGCACCGAGCAGCATGACGCCACCCGCCGCGAGGAGGCCTTCGTTCTGGAGACCGGCGGTGCTGCCGCCGCCGGTAGCGACACCACCGTTCGGCATACCGGTCACCTGTGACGCCAGGACCTTCCCGCACAGGGTCGGAGAGGTCGCTGCCAGCGGCAGGGACGGGACCAGGTCACTCTTCTCGGCCTGGGCGGCGGCTGACAGGGTCGTCGGGTCCAGACCGTGGACGACGACGACCGCCGTGCCGGCCTTCAGCGAGGCGACCGTTGCGGAGTCGAGGGTGATCGTGCGGGAGTAGTCATAGCTGCCGCCCGAGGGAGCCGTTTTGAGGTTGGTGCCAGCAGCCGGGGTGGTGTCACCACTGGTCGAGAGCGTCGTGAGGATCCCGCCGTAGGACGGGGCGCCCTCGGTGGTGCTGATGACCCCATCCTTGTTGGTGTCGGCCGATGTGGTGGGGCAGACCCCCATCGCGCCGCCGTGAATGTGCTGGACGTGCGGGTACGCCGCCCCGGAGAACGTGGCTGCCACACCCGTGACGTGCTCGCTGATGGTGGCCGTGCTGCCGTTGAGCGACAACATGAAGGTGCCGGACGCACCCGAGCCATTGATCGCCGCCAGAGTGGCCTGGTAGGAGGTGCCGCTGTCGGCGTGCGCCGGGGCGGCCGCCGCAGCGAAAGACAGCGCCGCAGCCGGAGCCAGGAGAAACAGGAGTGACTTCTTCATCGAACAAACCTCTTAGCTTCCGAGAACCCGAGGGACGGTCGCCCTTCGGTCAACGTGCGTCGGACCGCCCGCCAAAGCGAACGCAGCGACGCAACGATGCTTCGGACAGCCATTCGTGGCCGGGAGCCATATCGGATGGGCAAGACGAAAGGGATCTTTGGTGACTTCTCGCCGGAGGCGCGGAGACAAGGCCTCCAAAGCTCTGACCATCCTCAGCGCCGACGGCGACGAACCACTGATGGGTCGGAACACCTCCGGACCTAAGGCGACCCACAGGAGAGCAGCCATGGCCAGTATTTCCGGCGGGACCACAACCCGGCAGCAGCGGGGCATCGCACTCAACGTCAGGGTGCCCCGAATAGTCAGTGCAGCAACGGCGGCCCTGGCCGTGATGGTGCTCGCTGGATGCGGGTCCCCCTCCAGCGGGGCATCTGGTGGCTCGACGAGTGGAACGGGCAGCTCGTCGGCCCCGGCGGTGGCCACCACCGGCAGCCCGGCGGCCAGCACGCCATCCTCCCCGACGGCACCGCAGGCCACGGTCACCATCCACATCAGCGCGTACAAATACACGGTTCCCGCTTCCGTCGCCCCCGGAGCCACGGTCAACGTCATGAACATGGACGACGTCAACCACACCGTGACCGCTGACAAGGCCGGCGGCTTCGACGACAAGGCCACCGCCGGAATGACGACAACCTTCGTGGCGCCGAGCGCGCCGGGGTCTTACCCGTTCCACTGCATCTACCACGCCGACATGCACGGCGTCCTGGTCGTCAAGTGACCACCCGGGCTGCAGTCGAGACTGGCTCACCGACCGTCGTCGCTTTGCGCGTCGTGACCGCCGCCGGACTGGTCGTCGACTCCGTCATCCACCTGTATCTCGCGTCGGGCTACCAAGAGGCTGCGCCCGGCGGCTTCGGAGAAGGCAACCTCTTCCGGACCCAAGCAGTCGCGGCCCTGATCGTCGCAGTCCTCGTGCTCGCCCGCGGCAGCCGGGCGACCTACCTCGCTTCCGCCGTCGTCGCAGCCGCCGCGCTGGCCGCCGTCCTTCTGTACCGCTACCTCGACTTGCCCCCACTCGGGCCGCTACCGTCCATGTACGAGCCCATATGGTTCCCCACCAAGACAGCCACCGCCGTAGCCGAGGCCGTCGCCGTGGCCAGCTCGCTCGTCGGACTCTACTGGCCGCGCCCGCAACCGACGCCTTAAACAGGCGCAGCACCATGCCCTTCCGGTCGCCGATCTGGAGCAATGGGCGAAGGTACCTCCCCGAGCGGTCACTCGAACGTCCCTAGACGGTATGGAGTGACGCCCCGGATTGTGCCGGGGGGTTGCGGGCCGGGGCCTCTCTCACACAGATTCGTGGGTTACCGAGGAGGGGTGTCCTGCTCGGCATCCGACATGTGTGGGAGGCCAGGCATCCATGGGTGGGTTCTGAGCGTACGAGTGTGGGACTGGATGTGCACGCCCGGTCGGTGGTCGCGGCGGTGATCGACGGAGAGACCGGGGAGGTGTTCCGGGCCAGGTTGACCCCGGACTACGGGCAGGTGGTGCGGTGGGTCCAGGGCCTGCCCGGCTTGCTGATGGCCGGCGGCGGTGGCGTACGAGGCCGGCCCGACGGGGTTTGGGTTGGCGCGGGCCTTGGCCGTGCAGGGGATCCGGTGTGAGGTCGCGGCGCCCTCGAAGCTGCAGCGGCCGTCGGGGGGCCGGGTCAAGACCGACGCGCGGGACGCGATGCACCTGGCCCGGTTGTTGCGGTTGGACGAGGTGACGTCGGTCAGGGTGCCGAGTGTGGCGCAGGAAGCCGCCCGGGACATGGTCATGTGAACGATTGCTCGGGAGGACTGCCGTGGGGATCTGATGCGGGCCCGTCACCGGCTCTCGAAACTGTTGCTGCGCAACGGGGTCGGGTACTACGGCGGCACGGCCTGGACCGGGGTCCACGACCGGTGGCTGCGTCAGCAGGGGTTGCAGCTCGGTTCGCCCGCGGCGAGGGCCGCGTTCGGTGAGTGCTACGACGCCGTCGTGAGTGTTGCTGCCCGGCGGGACCGGCTGGACGCGGCGATTGGGGTGATGGCCGCGGACAGCGAGTTCCGCGGTCACCCGCCGGCTGGGGTGCCCGCGGGGCATCTCGACCCTGACCGGGTTCGCGTTGGCGGTCGAGATCATGCTCAAACATGACTGGTCCCGGTTCACCGGCACCTCGATCGGGTCCTACGTGGGGCTGGTGCCCTCGGAGTACTCCTCAGGCGCTTCACGAGTGCAGGGCTCGATCACCAAGACCGGCGACGGCCACGCCCGGATGCTGCTGGTCGAGGCCGCCTGGCACCACCAGAAGCCGTATCGGCCAGGCAAGGCCATGCGGGAACGGTGGGACCTCGCGCCAGCCGCGGCACGAGCGCGCGGAGACGCCGGGAACCGCCGCCTGCACGCCCGGTGGGTCAGGTTCAACGAACGCGGAAAATGGCACGTGATCGCCAACGTCGCGGTGGCCCGCGAGCTGGCCGGCTGGTGCTGGTCTCTCGCAGTGATGCCCGACGAACCCCTTGACCTGCTCGTGGCGTCCTGACAGCGGCCACGAGAAACTGCCCGGAGACGGCCACGAAGCTGCCCGGTGGCGGACATGAAAACTGCCCGCTGACGGTCATGGGATCTGCCCGACACGATTCCGTCTGCCTGACCGCGTCCCGCGGTTAAGGCCCCTCCT
>NZ_JANXRJ010000229.1 GCF_025353065.1 Lapillicoccus sp. | reverse complement strand
CCTTCCTCGACACGGCCGACGTCTACGGCGACGGTCGCAGCGAGACGCTCATCGGGCGGCTGCTGCGCGAGGTGCCCGACGCAGGCCTGACCGTCGGGACCAAGATGGGGCGCCGCGCCGACCCGTTCGTGCCCGAGGCGTTCACGCTCGAGGCGTTCCGCGGGTGGACGGACCGCAGCCGGCGCAACCTCGGGGTCGAGCGCCTCGACCTCGTGCAGCTGCACTGCCCGCCGACCTCGGTCTACTCCGACGACCAGGTGTACGACGCGCTGGACACCCTGGTGTCGGAGGGGGCGATCGCGGCATACGGGGTGTCGGTGGAGACGTGCGACGAGGCGCTGACCGCCATCGCGCGGCCGCACGTCGCGACGGTGCAGATCATCCTCAACCCGTTCCGGCGCAAACCGCTCGAGCGGGTGCTGCCTGCTGCTGTGGCGGCGGGGGTCGGGATCATCGCGCGGGTGCCGCTGGCGAGTGGGCTGCTGTCGGGGAAGTACGACGAGAGCACGACGTTCGGCGCCGACGACCACCGGACCTACAACCGCGGGGGTGAAGCCTTCGACGTCGGTGAGACCTTCGCCGGGGTGCCGTTCGAGGTCGGGGTGCGGGCGGCGCGGTCGGTGACCGAGCTCGTGGCTCCGGTGCCGACGGCGCAGGTGGCGCTGCGCTGGATCCTGGACCAGCCGGGTGTGTCGACCGTCATCCCGGGCGCCCGGAACGCCGAGCAGGTGCGTGGCAACGTGGCTGCCGGCCATCTCGACCCGCTGTCGGCTGAGGTGCTCGCCGGACTGAAGACGATCTACGACGAGCAGGTCCGGGAGCACGTGCACGGGCGCTGGTGACGGGATCTGGTGGTGATGGCTCGCGGCGCTGCTCGCTCACGAGGTCCGAGACCGACCCACGAGGGACCGGTCGGAGGACGTCGCGGGGATCGATCCGGGTCGCTGACTTGGGCGGGTCGATGATGCCGCGCCGAGTCAGGTCCTCCAGGAGGGTTGCGGACCCGACGCCCACCTTTCGGACGACCGGGATGCCGTGATCCGTGACGACGACCTCCTCGCCGTCGCGGGCGCGAAGGATCCCCGCAGCGAGCTCGCCTCGTAGCGTCGTCACCGAGACCTCCATGGCTGGAGCGTCCGCCGGGTGCTTGCTGCGCCATGCGTTCGCAGCCTGGTCGTCGGAGCTGCCCCGCCAGGTCACAGGGGACGCATCTGGGCGACTCGGCCGGCGGCGTCCTCGCCCCCGCCGGCCTCGACTGACTCCTCGGGAACCCAGGAGTCGAGCGAGCCGAGGTCTTCCGCGAAGGGTGTCCGCCACGCGAGGTGGCCGAGGACGGCGATCACGTACTGGTCCTCCGACATCCCGTAGGCGTCAGCGCGTCGTCGGATCTCGCCGTGCAGGTTCTCCGGCATCCCCGTGATGCAGAAGGAGACGGTCTCGTCCGTCCTCCAGGCGTTGGCGTCGCGCCAGTGATGGTCGATGTCCTGCTGGTTGAGCGGGTCGTAGAGCAGCTCGTCGAGCGGCACCCCTGGCTGTCTGAGGATCTCGGGCCGCTCGAGCAGCGCGTGCGTGAGGGCGGCGATGAGCTCGCCCGGACGTGGCAGCGACCACGTATGGAGGGAGTAGATCCGGAAGACGTCGTAGTGGCGGGCGAGGAGGCGGCGGAGGTCCTGTTGCCCTACTGGCCCGGTCTCACTTTTCGTGTCGGCGTCGCGATCCACGAGCGTGATACCGAGCTCACCGCCCTCGATCTGTAGGGCCAGGAGGTCCCCGGGCTCCGCGGACGGCAGCCACCCGGGCGGACCGATCAACGCGGAGTGCCCGAACTCTGCGGCGGTCAGCTCGCCACCACTGAGCAACGGGAGGGGCAGGACCGAGCACCACGCGAGGAAGGGCTGCAGCGCCGTGGTGCACCAGAGGTCCTTTCGACCGGCGGTCGGGCCCGGCACCCGCTGCGTGAGGACGTGCCCCTCCAGCACCTCGAGCAGGGTCCCGACCTCCCCGCCGGGGTGCCCCACGAGCAGGCTGCTGCCGGTCACGCACTGGTAGACCGCCTCCGCGTCGACCCGCGCGTCACGTCTCTCCTTGCGCATCTGACGGACAAGAAGCTCGAGCGGCGTCCGTCCTTGGCGCACCAAGGTGCGCAGGATCGCCGCGTGCAGGGCCTCGTCCACATCGATGTCTTCGCTCATCGGCTCCCCTTCGGCTGCTGTGACTCTCAGAGTCTGCCGTGTCAGCGGGCGTCGAATTCGGTTATCCACAGGGGTTGTGGCGGCTTGCGAGCCGCGGACCGCGGTGTGGAACCGGCGGCAGCGACGGGGGTGGGGCGGGCCTGTCAGCCGCGCGGCATACGGTGTCGGCATGGAATTTCGATACCTCGGCAACAGCGGACTCAAGATCTCGGAGATCACGTACGGCAACTGGCTGACCCACGGGTCCCAGGTGGAGAACGACGTCGCGACCAAGTGCGTGCAGGCGGCGCTCGAGGCCGGCATCAGCACGTTCGACACAGCGGACGTCTACGCGAACACGAAGGCGGAGACCGTCCTCGGCGACGCGCTCAAGGGCGAGCGGCGCGAGAGCCTGGAGATCTTCACGAAGGTCTACTGGCCCACCGGCCCGGCCGGCAAGAACGACACGGGCCTGTCGCGCAAGCACATCATGGAGTCGATCAACGGCTCGCTGACGCGGCTGCAGACCGACTACGTCGACCTCTACCAGGCGCACCGCTACGACACGGAGACGCCGCTGGAGGAGACGATGCAGGCGTTCGCCGACGTCGTCCGGCAGGGCAAGGCGCTCTACATCGGGGTCAGCGAGTGGACGGCCGACCAGATCCGCGAGGGCGTCGCGCTCTCGAAGCAGCTCGGCTTCCAGCTCATCTCGAGCCAGCCGCAGTACTCCATGCTGTGGCGCGTCATCGAGGACGAGGTCGTCCCGACGTGCGAGGAGGTCGGCGTCAGCCAGATCGTGTGGAGCCCGATCGCGCAGGGTGTGCTGTCGGGCAAGTACCTGCCCGGTGAGAAGGCGCCGGAGGGGTCGCGCGCCGCCGACGAGAAGGGCGGCGCCGACATGATCAAGCGGTTCATGAACGACGACGTCCTCACCCGCGTGCAGGGCCTGAAGCCGATCGCCGACGAGGCCGCCCTGACGATGGCGCAGCTGGCCATCGCCTGGGTGCTGCAGAACCCGAACGTCGCGGCGGCACTCGTCGGGGCGTCGCGGCCGGAGCAGGTCGCGGAGAACGTCAAGGCGGCTGGGGTGAAGCTCGAGCCCGCGCTGATGGCGAAGATCGACGACGTGCTCGGCGACATCGTCGAGCGGGACGCCGGCAAGACGAAGGAGACCGCGCCGCAGAAGCGCGTCGCCTGACTGCTGGGCTGACTCGAACCTGAGGCCGTATGCCGCCCGCTCGGCGGCATACGGCCTCGTCCTGTTCGTCCCTGAGATTGGCATGATTCTCGGACATCGACATTTTGATGTCTTGATGCAACACTAGCCGGATGAGGACCACGATCACGCTCGACCCTGATGTCGAGGCACTTCTCAAACGCCTGATGATTGAACGTGGGGTGTCTTTCAAGGTCGCAGTCAACGACGTCCTACGGTCTGCGCTGTCTACCTCGTCGCCGGCGGACCCCGCTTACGAGACCCCCACCTTCGCCATGGGCGAGTTTCTGCTCGACGCGACCCACGCCAACCGCATCCTGGCTGACATGGAAGACGAGGAGACCATTCGCAAGCTCCAGGCCGGCCGATGAGGATCGTCGACACCAATGTGCTGCTCTATTCGGTGAACTCAACGGCACGCCAGCACGTTGTCGCTCGCCGCTGGCTCGACGGGGCCCTCACCGGATCGGAGGCGGTCGCCATTCCTTGGGTGTGCCTCCTGGGCTTCATCCGGATCAGCACAAGTCGCCACTGGGCCTCGTCGCCCCTGCCGCTGACGATGGCCATGGACATCGTCGACACGTGGCTCGCGCGGGCCGTCACCTTGGTGCCGGAGCCGACCAAAAGGCACCCGGCTCTCCTTCGTGGTCTGCTTGAGGAGGCAGGCACTGCTGGAAACCTCACCACGGACGCCCACATCGCGGCGTTGGCTCTTGAGCACGGGGCCACCGTCGTCAGCTTCGATCGCGACTTCCAGCGCTTCGGCGTGCGGCTCGAGGTGCCCTCGTAGTTCACGCGCGCCCCTCCTGCTCAGCCTGGCAGGCGCCGACCGCGGACTCGATCCCTCCGGTGCGCTTTGTCTTTTGCCGTCGGCAAGGATGGGGCCATGGCGATCGTGGTCGACGGCTTCCTCAGCTCCGCGGTGTTGCGTCGACACGCCAACCCCGACGAGTTCGCCGCCGGTCAGGGCCTGCTCGACCAGGTCGTCGACGTCAGCCTCGAGCCGGGCCGCGCCAGCGGGTGGGTCACGGGCCGGCCCACCCGGGAGGTCGCGCTCGACTGGTCGGGCGGCAAGCTGGGCAGCGCCTGCGGTTGCGACGCGTCACGCACCAACCTCCTCTGCCGACACCTCGTGGCCCTCGGCCTCGCGGCGCTCGACGAAGCCCGCAGCGAGGCGCCGCCCGCCAACCCCGGCGGCGCGTCGGACCTCTCGCCCGTGGAGCAGTGGCTCACCACGCTCGGGAGCGCCGACCTGCTCTCGTTGGTCGTCGAGCTCGCCGCGACCAGCGACCAGGGGACACGGCTGCTCCAGAACCGCGCCGCACTGGCCACGGGAGCCACCGACGTCATCGAGGCCGAGCTGCTCGAGACGGTGACGGCGGCCCTGCGTGCCAGCGGTTTCGTGGACTACCGCCGGTCGTTCCGCATCGCCGACGAGGCGACGGAGGCGCTCGACGACCTCGAGTCCCACCTCGATGCCGGCCGCGCCGACCTCACTCTCGCGCCGCTGCAGAAGGCCTTGACCCGTCTCCGCAAGATCCTCGAGCAGGCCGACGACTCCGGCGGAGCGCTCGGCGACGCCTGCCGGCGGGCCGGTGACCTCTACGCTCGCGCCTGCCGCGAGGGACACCCCGATCCGTCCAAGCTGGCGCGGTGGTTCGTCAAGTTCCGTGAGACCTCGCCCGGCTGGCCCGACCTCGAGCTCGCCGCCTTCGCGCCGGCCTTCGACGCCAAGGCCTTCGCGATCTATCGCAAGGGGGTCGCCGCGATCGACGAGGCCCGCCGGTCCGATTCGCACTCGTCGCGCTACCAGATCGACCAGATGCTGCTCGAGCTCGCCGACCACGACGGAGACGTCGACGCGGCTGTCGAGATCCTGGGACGGGGGGAGCACCCGAAGTACGGCGCGATGCTGGTGCGCCTCGACGCGGCCGGGCGGCTCGACGAGGGCATGGCTGTCGTCGACCGGGCCGTGCGGGACGGCCGCATGTCGCTCCGCATGTCGGGGTCGCACGGGTACTGGCTCGACCCCCAGGATGTCGCCTCCCGTTACGTCGAGGAGGGGCGGACGGACGACGCCCTCACGATGCTGCCGGCGCTCTTCGAGCGTGAGCCCGGCGCGGCGGCATACAAGGTGCTGCTGGGGTGTGCTCTGCGCGTGGGCGACTTAGAGCCGCAACGGGACTGGGCTCTCGTCCGGGCTCGCGCCCTCAGCGAGCGAGTCGGCAACGGCGCCCTGCTGGTCGAGCTCGCGATGAGTGAGGGTGACCTCGAGGCGGCGTGGGAGGTGGCCGACGACATGGGGGCGGGCCACGCCTGGCCGGTCCCCGAGGAACTGCCACTGCACGCCGACGCTCAGGGCCGCGCAGCCGGCGCCGATCCCCGCCCCGACGATCGCGCCCGCCGACCACGCCGCTTGCATCAGCGGCAGCAGCGTCCTCCCGGCGGCGCGTTCCACCGCGGCACCCTCGACGTTGATCATCACGTGGACGGCGCCGATCCCGAAGCCCACCATGACGAACCCGACGGTGGTGACCGCGACCGAGCCGGCCGCGCCGGCGCCGATGACCGCGATCGCGACACCCGTCCACCACAGGCCGGCACAGATCCCGCGTCGGGACCCGAGCCAGGACAGCACGGCCGCCGACGCGCCCAGACCGGCCACCGAACCGACCGTCAGCCCGGCCAGGACCACCCCGAGCGCCGCGTTGTCG
>NZ_JANXRJ010000225.1 GCF_025353065.1 Lapillicoccus sp. | reverse complement strand
CGACACCGGTATGCCGTTCCCGCGGGCGTTGCGCGAGGGGGGGGGGGGAGGGGGGGGGTCACGGCCAGAGGACGTCGGCGACGGCGGCACCGGCGTTGCGGGTGTCGCCGAAGGTCCGGATCCAGTGCGCCCCCACATGGTCGTCCCGGCCCGCACGCCCGACGTGCTCGGGCAGCAACCCGGTGGCGACGACGACGGCGTCAGGGCGGGCGGCGAGCACCGAGGCGAGGTGCCGCTCGACGGTGGGGGAGCGCCGGGGGCCGGAGGTCACGACGACCAGACCCTGATCCTGCGCCCCGGTGAGGGCGGCGCTGAGCGCGTGCACCGGTTCCGGGCTCGTGCTGAGCTCGTGCACGACGAGGTCAGGACGCCGCTCGCGCAGCGAGGCGATCACGCCGGACGGTCTCGGGCCGGCCGCCATGCCGGGCGCTCCCCGCAGGTCGAGCACGTGCGCCGGGCCCGGTGCGAGGGCGACGTCGTGCACCTCGAGCGCCGCCCGGGCGACCCGCGCAGCCGCCTCGCGGGCCGCCGCCCCGACGTCCCCGCCGGACCGTCCCACCTCGGCGTCGGCCGCCAGCCCCGCGGCCCGGTTCTCGCCCACCCACCAGGCCAGCTCGGCGATCCGCCGGACCGCCTCCTCGAGCCGGTCGAGGGGGAGCCGGCCGGCCACGACCGCGTCGACGACGGAGGCGTGAACCTCGTGGTAGGCCGCCTCGTCGTCGTAGCGGACGGGGTGGCTCGGGTTGCCGATGCAGACGAGGTCGACGCCCGCGGCAAGTGCCATCGCGGCACCCGGTCCGCGGCCGATCCCTGCCGAGATCGCTTGCATGTCAACGGCATCCGAGACGATCACGCCACTGAACCCCAGCTCGCCACGCAGCAGCTCGAGCACCGCGGAGCTGAGGGTGGCGGGCTGCTGGTCGAGCGCCGGGAAAACGACGTGCGCCGTCATCACGGCACGCACCCCCGCGAGGACCGCGGCCTCGAACGGCGGCAGGTCACGGGCCCGCAGGGTCTCGAGGTCGACGTCGATGACGGGCAGCCCCAGGTGGGAGTCGGTATGCGTGTCGCCATGACCCGGGAAGTGCTTCACGCAGGCGGCGACCCCGACCCCCTGCAGCCCGGAGACGAAGGCGGCCGCGTGCCGGCCCACCTGGCGTGAGTCGGACCCGAACGAGCGGAGCCCGATGACCGGGTTGTCAGGGTCCGAGGTGACGTCGGCGTCCGGGGCCAGCGCCAGGTCGATGCCGGCGGCCCGGCAGAGTCGCCCGATCCCCTCCGCGACCGCGGTCGTCGCCCTGGTGTCGCCGGCGCGACCGAGGGCGGCGTGCGTCGGCCAGGACGACCCGTCGGCCGCCTCCAGCCGGGTGACCTCCCCGCCCTCCTCGTCGCTGGCGATGACGACGTCGGGGCGGATGCCGTGCAGTGCCCCGGTGAGGTCGGCGACGTCGCTCCCGACGTTGGGCGCGAAGAGGCAGACTCCGCCCAGCCCGGCTTCGGTCTCCCGCGCCAGCCAGTCGGGCAGCACCCTCTCGCGGGAGCCGGTGAAGCCGGGCATGAGCACGGCGGCGGCCAGGCGCCGGACGGCGGGGTCGTGAGGGGACGGCATACCCCGATTCTGGCGTGTTCCTCAGCCGGGGACCGCACCCGACACGGGACTGGGACCAGAGACCCCACGTGAGGAGTTGGTGACCTCCTCCTCACCTCCACGAAACATGGTGATAACACGCGGCCGAAATTGCTTACACGCCCGAAACACCGTTGCGCTTCCGACGAAACCCGTTCGCGCGACAGTTTCCCGCCATGAGCGCAATTTCTTTCGTCACGGCGGACACGCCGTTCATCGACAGCGGGAACACGGCCTGGGTGCTTGCAGCAGCAGCCCTCGTCCTGTTCATGACGCCCGGGCTCGCCCTGTTCTACGGGGGCATGGTCCGCACCAAGAGCGTGCTGAACATGATGATGATGTCCTTCATCAGCATGGGCACGATCGGCACCGTCTGGATCCTGTGGGGCTACAGCGAGGCCTTCGGGCCGGACGTCGCCGGGGGACTGATCGGCAACCCCTTCACCCACTTCGGTCTGCACGGCGCGCCGGCCACGTCGCCCGGCAGCACCTCGATCATGACCGCGATCTTCGGCTACGTGGCGCCGAACGCCACGACGGGGGCCGCGGCCTCCGGCGGCATCCCCGGGCCGGCCTTCGTCGCCTTCCAGGTCGTCTTCGCCATCATCGCCGTCGCGCTCATCTCGGGAGCCATCGCCGACCGGGCGAAGTTCACGACGTGGACCGTCTTCACCGTGGTGTGGGCGACGTTGGTCTACTTCCCCGCCGCGCACTGGGTCTTCGCCTTCAGCGGGTACGCCGCGACGACCGGCGGCTGGATCGCCAACAAGGCGGACGGGTTGTTCCTCGGAGGGGCAGGAGCATACGACTTCGCCGGTGGCACAGCGATCCACATCAACGCCGGCGCCGCCGGACTGGCGCTCGCCCTGGTCCTGGGCAAGCGGATCGGCTTCAACAAGGACCCCATGCGGCCGCACAACCTCACGCTCGTGATGATCGGCGCCGGCGTCCTGTGGTTCGGCTGGTTCGGCTTCAACGCCGGCTCGGCCCTCGGTGCCGGCGCCCAGGCCGCCGGTGTCTGGATCAACACCCTCGGCGCCACGGCGACGGCGATGCTCGGCTGGCTGCTCACGGAGAAGATCCGCGACGGCCACTTCACCTCCCTCGGTGCGGCGTCCGGTGTCGTCGCGGGTCTCGTCGCGATCACCCCGGCCTGCGCCACGGTGTCGCCCGTCGGCGCCCTCATCGTCGGTCTCGTCGCCGGCGCCGGGTGCGCGCTCGCGGTCGGGCTGAAGTTCCGGCTCGGCTTCGACGACAGCCTCGACGTCGTCGGCGTCCACCTCGTCGGCGGTCTCATCGGCACCCTGCTCATCGGCCTGCTCGCCACCACCAGCAGCCCGACCGGCGCGGCCGGCCTCACGATGAACTCGGGGCTGTTCTACGGCGGCGGGTTCGCGCAGCTGGGAGCCCAGGCGGAGGGCGCGTTCTCCGTCCTCATCTTCTCGTTCGTCGTCACCTACGCCATCGGCTGGGTGCTCCACAAGACGATGGGCTTCCGCGTCGACGAGGAGAACGAGGTCAGCGGCATCGACCTCGCCGAGCATGCAGAGACCGGCTACGACCTGGCCTCCTTCGGGGGCTCGCGCACCGGTGCCTTCCTCAGCTCGACGCACACGACCTCACCGACCGCGACGTCCGACAAGGAAGGAGCGTCCGCATGAAGCTCATCACGGCGATCATCAAGCCGCACCAGCTCGACGAGGTGAAGGAGGCCCTCGAGGCCTACGGCATCTCCGGCATGACCGTCAGCGAGGCCAGCGGCTACGGTCGCCAGCGTGGTCACAGCGAGGTCTACCGCGGGGCGGAGTACACCGTGGACTTCGTGCCCAAGGTCCGTCTCGAGGTGCTCGTCGACGACCTCGACGCCGGCAGCGTCATCGACGTCGTCCTCAAGGCGGCCCAGACGGGCCGCATCGGCGACGGCAAGATCTGGTCCACCCCGGTCGACGACGTCGTCCGGGTGCGGACCGGGGAGCGCGGGCACGACGCGCTCTGAGCCGTCACCCCTCGAGGCCGTCACACCTCGAGCCCATCAACCTCAGGGCAGGACCGGACGGGCGCGCACGCCTGACCCCGGAGCAACGCCGCACCAGACGAAGGACACGGGCATGACCGACGTCACCACCCGGCGGCTCGACCTGGCCGGCACCCGGAGCTTCGCGGCTCCGGGCGCCGGCCCGCTCCGCCGGGCCGCACTCGCCGACTTCGGCTTCCAGTGGCTCGGCGAGCTCTGGGACACGGCGACCGAGGGCCGCGCCATGCCCGGGGTCGCCCTCGCCGCCGTCGGCAGCCTGGCCCGGCGCGACGGCGGCCCGCTGAGCGACTACGACCTCGTCCTCCTCCACCAGACGCGTGCCCTCGGGGCCACCGACCTCAACGGTCTGGCCGACCGGCTCTGGTATCCCATCTGGGACCAGGGCGTGAAGCTCGACCACAGCGTCCGCACCGTCAACCAGTGCCGGACCGTCGCGGGGGCCGACCTGTCCGCCGCGGTCGGGCTGCTCGACATCACCTTCGTCGCGGGCGACGAGGAGGTCGTCAACGCGGCCCGGTCGACCGTCGCCCACGACTGGCGGGGCAACGCCCGCACCCGCCTTCCGCAGCTGCACGAGAGCATCCTCGCCCGGCACGCACGTCAGGGCGATCTCGCGCACCTCGTCGAGCCCGACCTTAAGGAGGCCCGCGGCGGGCTGCGGGACATGACCGTCCTGCGCGCCCTGACGGCTGCCTGGCTGGCCGACCGGCCGCACGGCGACGTCGACACGGCATACGCCAAGCTGCTGGACGTGCGTGACGCCGTGCACGTCGTGACCGGCCGAGGCCGCGACCGGCTGGGCCGCGAGGACCACGATGCGGCCGCCGCGCTGCTCGGCTACACCGACGCCGACCTGCTGCTCACCGACGTCTCGGCCTCGGCCCGCACCATCGCGTATGCCCTCGACGGCACCCTGCGTCGGGCCGCCCAGGCCCAGCGCGCCCGCACGTTGCGCGTCGGCCCGCGGCGGCCGCGGCTCACCCCGCTCGGCTACGGACTCTTCCTCCACGACGGCGAGGCCGTGCTCGGCGCCGGCGTCGACCCGAAGTCGGACCCCTTGCTGATCCTGCGTGCCGCGCTCGTCGCGGCCCGCAACGGCGTGACGATCGCCCCGACCACCCTGGCCAACCTCGCCAACGGCTGCCCACCCCTGCCCGAGCCGTGGCCGACGCAGGCGCTGTCCATCCTCGGCGACCTGCTCGCGACCGGACCGGGCCTCGTCTCCGTCTGGGAGGGGCTCGACCTCGCCGGCGTCGTCGAGCGCTGGATCCCCGAGTGGGCGTCGGTCCGCAGCCGCCCCCAGCACAACGCCGTCCACCGCCACACCGTCGACCGCCACCTGATCGAGACGGTCGTGCGGGTCAGTGGGCTGCTGCGCGAGGTGGCCCGACCGGACCTCCTGCTGCTCGCCGCGCTCCTCCACGACATCGGCAAGATCGCCGGCGCCCGCGACCACAGCGAGACCGGCGCCCCGATCGCCCACACCATCCTGCGCCGGTTCGGGGTGCCCGACGCGGACCGCGAGCTCGTCGTCCGGCTGGTGCGCGAGCACCTCACCCTCATCGACCTCGCGACCCGTCGCGACTGCGAGGACCCCCAGACCATCGCGGCGGTGTCCACGGCCGTGCACGGCAGCCTCGCCACCCTCGACCTCCTGCGCGCCCTGACCGAGGCCGACGCCAGCGCGGCCGGCCCCGCGGCGTGGACCGACTGGCGGTCGAGCCTGCTGGACAAGCTCGTCACCACGGCCCGCACCGCACTGGCCGAGGGTGCCCCCCTGCCCGAGTCGTTCCGAGAGGCCGAGCCCGTGTCCGAGGAGATCCAGAACCGGATCGTCATCGGCCAGCCCCATGTCGTCGTCACCCCGCTCGGTGGGGCCCACCGGGTCGACATCCACGACCGCGACCGGCTCGGCCTCTTCGCCGACACCGCGGGCCTGCTCGCCGCGCAGGGGCACATCGTGCGCTCGGCCGTGGTGCGCACCGTCGACGGG
>NZ_JANXRJ010000172.1 GCF_025353065.1 Lapillicoccus sp. | reverse complement strand
ACACTCGTCACACACGCCACACCGCGCGGTTCACCACACAAACCTGCAGGTCACAGCGCTAACGATCGACTTTGCCGCACCCCTGGGTGGCGACCCAGGCCAGGACGTCGAACGCTGGACCGGGTGGGAGCGGGACGGGGGTGAGGCCCTTGCCGAGGGTCGAGCGGGCCGTGTTGCAGGACGCGCACAGGACCAGGTCGCCGTACTGGAGGCTCGCGGTCACGATGCACCGGGGCCGCAGGGTGGGGTCGTCGGCGTAGTAGCAGAGCTGCGGGAGCCGTCGAGTGTCAACAGGTTGTTGACGGCCTGGGTTAGTGGTCATGACGGTCCTTGCTGTTCCCCGGCTGGCCGGGGTCGTGTGCGGGGTCGGAAGCTGGGTCCGTCCATGAGGACTTGGTGGCTGGTGTTGATCAGCCGGTCCAAGAGCGACTCCGCGACGACCGGGTTGGGGAAGAGGGCGTACCAGTCGGCGGGGGCCCGGTTGGAGGTCAGGATCAGGGGCCGGGCGGCGATGGCTCGTTCGGAGACCAGCTCGTAGAGGTCGTCGGCTTGGGCCGCGGTCAGCTCCCGCATCGCGAAGTCGTCCAGGATGACCACGGCGGGGCGGGTGTACTCCCGCAGCCGTCGTTCCCAGGTGCGGTCAGCGTGACCGCCGGCGAGGTCGGCCAGGACCCGGCTGGTCTTGACGAACCGGACCTGCCCGCCGCGGCGGATCACGTTGTGGCCCAACGCTTGAGCGATATGTGTTTTGCCGACACCGGTGGGTCCGTACAGGATGACGGACTGCCGGCGTCGAGCCAGCGCAGGGCGGCCAGGTCGCGCAGTGCGGCAGCGGGGACCTTCGGGTTGACGGTGAAGTCGAACGTTTCGATCGTGGCCTGTTCCTCGAACCGGGCCAGGCGCAGCCGGCGAGCCAGGGCTGAGGTGTCCCGACGGGCGATCTCGTCCTCGCACAGCACCTGCAGGAAGTCCAGGTGGCCCAGCGCCCCGGTCCGGGCTTGGGCTACCCGGGCGTCGAGGGTCTCGAGCATGCCGGTCAGTTTCAGGGTGCGCAGCGTGTCGTGCAGGGCAGGGTTCAAGACGGTCATCGGGGTGCTCCGATCAGTGAGGTTGGTGAGGGGGCAAGGGTTCTCATGCGTGGGCTGCCTGGTTCTCTGGGCCGGTAGCGGCGCTGGGGGTCGCGGTGGGGAGCTCGAGGACGGGTGCCAGGTCGTCGTGCTCGCGCCGCTCGAACAGGGCCGTCGGCCCATGGAGGAACGCGGGGACGTCGGCGGCCCTGCTGGTGCGGGCGGGGTCCGCAGCGGGGGTCTCGGTGCCGGCGATCAGGATGCCTTTGATGGTGCGGTAGGACGGGTCGCCGACGGCGATGGCCCTGGCGCACGCGGCTTCCAGCCGGGTCGGGGTGTGTTTGTCCCGCAGGCCCAGGACACCCTGGGCGGCGCGCAGGCGGAACAACGCGTTGACCTCCAACAAGGTGGCGATGACCGCCGAACAGGCCGGGCCGACCTGCTCGGCGACCTGCCGGCACCACGTCGGGGACCGCATGTGGAACGCGATCTTCTCCGGCGGGTAGTGCGACACGGTCGTGGACCGTCCCCGCTGGCGTCGTACGTGGGTGGCCACGACCTTCCCGTCGTGGGTGACCTGGACCATCGTCGCGGTTGAGCGGGCGTGGACCTGCTGACCGATCAGGGCCCACGGTACGGAGTACAGGGCGGGCCCGACCTTGACGTGGATATCGGGGCCGACCTTGGCGGCCGACCACGTCGCGAGCACGAACGGGGTGGCCGGCAACGCCCGCAACGCGGGGCCCTCCACGGCCGCGAACACCGCTGCCGGTGCCGCGCCGTCCAGCGGCCGGCAGGCCCGGGCCCCGGCCACATCCTTGCACCAGCGGACCGCCGCGGCCTGCATCGCCTCGAGTGAGGTGAACGTCCGCCCCCGCCAAAAGGAGTCGCGGACATAGGGCATGGGTCGTTCCACCCGTGGTTTGTCTTTGGGTTTGAACGCACGCGCCGGGTCAACCAGCGCGCCGTAGTGGGCGGCGAGCTCGGCGTAGGAGCGGTTGATCTGAGGGTCGTACAAGTCCGGTTTGTCGACCCCAGTCTTGAGGTTGTCCGGCACCAGGCGCGCTGGAACCCCGCCGAAGAACGCGAACGCCTCGACGTGACAACGGGTCCAGGCCTCCTGATCCATCCGCAACACCGGGCGCACGAACATGTACCGCGAACACGCCAGCACCATCACGAAGGCCTGGACGGTATGCCTGGTGCCGGTGGCCGGGTCGGTCCATGTCCCCAGGCGCCCGTAGTCGATCTGTGCCTCGCTACCGGGTGGCACCGGTCCCGGGCGCAGCACCCGCACCGCTGCGCGGCGGGCCTCCTCGGGCAGGTTCCCGGCGACCCACCGCCGCACCGAAGCCACCGACGTCACCAGCCCCTGCTCGTCGACCAGCCGTTGGTGGATCGTCGAGACCGTGACCCCGGCCTTCAGCTGGGCGGCGATGTAGTCCCGGTGGGCCTCGATCGCCGGCCACGTCACCTGCCGCAGACCCGTGTCGACCACCCCCGGGAACCACCCCGCAGCCCGGGACCGCCAGTCCGCCTCGGACATCACCGGTAGCCCACCCGGCACCAGCCCCGCGGCCATCACCGGCGCCAAATACTTCCGGACCGTCTTACGGTCCGCACCCAAGCTCTCCGCAATCTGAACCTGGGAGCGGCCCGCGTACCAGTGCACGTAGATCTCGATCAGATCGATCATCGCAAACGTCCTCCTCGCCATCGGCTTCCTCACTCACCCTTGTTGGTGAGCGCGAGCCTGCTTCGTTGGGAGGACCACACCCGGGAGGCCACGCACGTCGTCCCCATGGGGAATTACGTGATCGCCGGGGTGGGGAATTACGTGATCGAGAACCCTTCAGACCTGGGGAATTTCGTGATCGCTGACAGCGTCGCGAGGCTGGGCGCCGCGGCATACGCCCCCTCCCATGCGGTCCACCGGGTGGTGAGGTCCTTGCAGTTGCCGTCGGCGAGAGTCCAGGCGGCGTCGCGGGCGAGGACCTCGCGGCTGACCCCTCTCACCGGCCACACCGCACGTGAGTCGTCGGGACGGTGTGGAGGGCGGCGTCGGTGATGGTGATGGTCTCCAGGAGTTCGATGTCGGGGCCGTACTGGCACTGGAGCTGGTGCTGGGCGTCGGCGCGCGCCTCCAGCGCAGCGTTCGCGGTGGTGAAGACGCCGCGGAGG
>NZ_JANXRJ010000170.1 GCF_025353065.1 Lapillicoccus sp. | reverse complement strand
GGAACGATCGGTGAGGCCGACGGGGTTGGCGAGAGCCAGAGCCGCGAGCAGGCCTGGCGCGTCACCGAACCGGGCCAGCGCCTCGGCGTAGCGCAGATGGGCGTGGGTGTACATGATGCCGATCTCGCGCCCGAAGAAGGTGCTCGCCTCGGCGCGCTGGAAGATCTCCATGGGGCCGCCCTGATAGCGGGCGGGACGGTCGAAGAGACGTGCGCCGTCGGGACCGAGCAGGTGCTTCTGGATCACCTCGAGGTGGTGGGCCGCCTCGTCCCGGGTAAGCAGGTCACCGGAGATGGCGTGGATCATCGGGAGCACCGAGTAGTGCAGGCCGGTGCGCCGGTCGGCGGGGTGGATGAGGTGCTCGACCGACCTGTCGTCCGCGACGAGCCCGTAGCCCGCGAGCACCCCGTCGTGCAGGAGCAGCTCACGCATCGACGTCGTCCCGCGCTGGGCGACTCCCGTGGCGCGCAGCGCGACTCGTCTCACGTCCACATCGTCAGGCGCAACCTCCGTGAGTGCGTCCGCGAGGGTCGTGAGCGCCTGCGCCTGCAGTGTGACGGTCCACGTCGAGACCAGCCGGGCCGCGAGGTCGGGGTCAGCAGGCTGCAGGGAGTCGTTCCAGTCGCCGTGCCCGTAACGGGGCAGGTCGGTGCCCGGCACCCGTTCCGCGTCGATGGCGTCGAGCGCCCGCTCGACGTGGTCGAGCACGGACCTCGGCCGGGTCCAGCCGCCGTCCTGCGTGAAGGGGACCAGGGTGGCGAGCAGGCCGCGGTCACCGCCCGCCGCAAGGTAGTCCGCCAGCGCGAGCAGCGGCCAGTAGACGACGTCCCCGTGGGCGTCGCCCTGCCCGAAAGTCTTGTGCCGCAGCAGGAAGTCGAAGGACTGGGGCCAGTCGCCACGGGCGTTCTGCGCAGCGAGGAGACGCAGGACCACGTCACGCAGCTCCGCGTGAGCGCCGAGACCGAGAAGCAGTCCGACCGGTCCCTGACTGACGTCCCGGGTGCCCCAACCGCCGCCGGTGAACTGCTCCAGACCGCGGGGGGAGAGGTAGTGGAGCAGCGCGTCGTGGACGAACCACGGGAGGACCTCGCCGATCCGACCGAGCTCGTCACCGGCCGGTCCCGGTGGCGGCTCGAGGACGAGCCGCCGGCTCAGCCCCGTCCACGCCCCCGAGCGGAGGTCACCGTTCGGCACGTCGGGCCCGGGGACATCGGTCACGAGCTCCGGCCGCAACGTCAGGGTCCAGTCGCGGATGGGCCGAGTCGTCAGGGTCACCCACGGCAGGCCGACCCCCTGGCCGTCGGCGAAGAGCGGCTCGTCGCCCGCGACGCGCGCCACGGACCCGGCCTCCCATCCGAGGTCGACGGAGCCGCCCGGGTAGCGCACGTCCGTGTCGGAACCGGCGGGCGCCCGGAGGGTGGCGCCGTCCGTGCGGTCCTCGCGACGTGGGGGATGCGGCAGTGCGCCGTCGTCACCGCCGAGCGCGACCTGCGCCGCCACGAGCAGCCGGTATGCCGTGGCGCCCGTCACGGTCACCCGCACCCGCACCTCGTGCCGGTCGGTCGGGGCCGTCGTCACCACCTCGATCAGGCCGTCGTCGAGGGCGTACCACCACCGGCACGAGCCCGGCGTGACCGCCCAGGCGGACGGCATGCCGAGCAGAGCCCACGCGTCGTCACCGGTCGCGGAACCGGCGACAGGGGCGACGAAGACCCGCAGTCCACTGGCCCGGAGGAGGTTGAGGTAGGTGCGCCGGAGCGAGAGCGCGGCGCCCAGGCTGACGTGCCCCTGGGTGACCTGGCTGGCGAACCACCCCGCCATCCACGCCGTCGTCGTCACCGCGCGCTCGTCGGGGACGAGGTGGCTTCCCGTGCGCATCAGGTGACCGTGGGGTCGCAGCACCTCCCGCTCCTTGGCCGCCGTCACGACGTGGGCGCCGTTCGGGGTGAAGAACGACCACGTGGCACCGTCGGGCGCCGTCTCGACCTCGCGCCACTCTGCCTGGGGCACCCCGACCAGGCGGGCCAGCTCGGCGTCGTCGGGTGCGCGGACCCCGAGGTCGACGGCCTGCGAGAAAAGCGTTGGGACAACGGAACCCGCCATCTCCCCGGTGAGAGGCGTCAGGGACGACCCGGCCGCCGCCGGGTCCGCGTAGGCGACCGCGGGTCGAACGGCGTCGTCCGGCCCACTGGCCGCCGGATGGTCCGGCACGACGAGCCCGTAGAAGCCGGTGCGGTGGGTCGACCCGGGTGCGAGCTCGACGGTCTCGCTCTGCAGGGCGACCAGGGTGTGCTCGTGCTGCAGCCGGGTCGAGGGGAGGTCGGCGGCGAGGCCCGGCAACGGGGTGCCACCGGGTCGTCGGCCATCACCACCGCCGCTCCTGCCACCGCGAACACCTCCGCCGCCCACGAGCTGGAGCGCGTCGGTCGCCCACCCGGTCGCAACGCCCAGGCAGCCGACCAGCGCCCAGGGCTGGCGCTCGCCCGGCATGTTCTGGCGGACGGCCAGCGCCGTCCCGTGCCCCGCGACCTCGACCGGCGTGAGGTCGAGGTACTGGCTCACGTAGTACTCGCTGGCCCGCACCGACCCCCGGGGAGCGAGGGCGACGTCATGGGTGTGGACGACGTCGACCGCGGCCGGCTCCGTCCCGATGTTGGTGACGGTGACGTGCCAGTACCAGCCGGCGTGACCCTCGGCCAGCCGGAAGCCCGCGGCATACGACAGCCCCGCCCAGACCCCGGTCGCGATGGGTCCGGCGCTGTCCTCGCTGATGGAGCCCGGGGTGGAGAGTCCGAGGAGTGAGACGATTTGGATACCGCTCGGCGATCTCTTGCGCAGCACCAGCTGGGCGAGACCGTCCTCGACCTCGGAGGCCGGGTGGAGCAGCAGGCTGAGACCGTCGAACTCGAGCGAGGTCAGGGACCCGCTGCGGGTCCAACGCGCACTGACACCAGCGGAATTGGCTCCCTCCCCCAGAGAAGGAGGCACGGGTCGGCTGACCGTCGGCGGCTGACTCACCCGACCTAGACAATCACATCCGCGAGAAGCCGGGGCAGTGGTGCCATGCGAAAGATGTGGGGTGCGTCTAGAGTTTGGTCTCGACAGCCGAGACATGATCGGCTAGAAAAGTGTCAGCCGGTCTGCACCGGAACCGCAAAGAAGCGGGTATGCGCTGGTCGTGTCTCTCAGCCAGTAAAGCGGTCGCCGTGGTCGGCGCTGCCGTGGTCGCTGCGTCGATGACCGCCTGCGGCGGCTGGCGCGACACCTCGGTGTCCGGGGCCGGCGCCCGGGGGGCCGGCAACATGATCGCGCAGCTCAACTTCCCCGCGGAGTCGGACGCGTCGGTCGGGGGACTGGCCAACTACAACCCGTTGGCGGCCAAGCAGCTGACCCTCAACTGGATCTACGAGCCGCTCATCGTGCGCAACAACCTCTCGTGCACCGAGACCCCGTGGCTGGCGACGAAGGCCACCTGGACCGGCGCCACGGTCCTCACCTTCGACATCCGCCAGGGCGTGAAGTGGAGCGACGGGAAGGACTTCACCGCGCAGGACGTCGCCTTCACGTTCAACCTCGGCAAGAAGTATGCCGCCGCCGACAAGGCGGGTATCTGGAACACCACGTTCGGTGCACCGGCGACCTCCGTCGTCGTCCGGGGCAACGCCGTGGTGCTGACGTTCAGCGGCCCGGCGGTCGGCAAGTACCAGGGCATCATCACCACGAAGATGCTCCCGGAGCACCTCTACGGGTCGGTGGGTGACCCGACGAAGTTCATCGACAAGAGCCCGGCGGGGACCGGACCCTTCGCGGTCGAGTCCTACAACGGTCGCCGGCTCGTGCTGGTGCGTCGCGCCGACTACTGGCAGGCCGACAAGATCAAGGTCCAGCGGCTGGTCCTCGAGGGCAGCTTCGAGGCCTCCCAGGCGGCCCTGAAACTGCGTTCAGGAGAGCTCGACGCCTACTGGGGTGAGGTCCCCAACCCCGAGAAGACCTTCGTGTCGGCCGATCCGCGGACGAACCACTACTGGTTCGCTCCGAACGGTGCCAACGTCCTCACCGGCAACGTCACGAAGGCGCCGTTCAGCGACGTGAAGTTCCGGGAGGCGATCTCCTACGGCATGGACAAGGACGCCATGTCCCTCAAGGCGACCTACGGGATCATGAAGCCCGCCAGCCAGACCGGGCTCAAGCTCCCCTACCAGCAGGCCCTCATGCCGGCCCGGTACTCCGGCGCCGACACCGTCCTTCCGTTCGACCTCGCCAAGGCCAACCGGCTGCTCGACGCCGCCGGATACAAGAAGGGGGCGGACGGGCAGCGGACCAACCCGGACGGCTCTCCCCTGGCGCTGGTCTTCTCCGTCCAGGCCGGCTTCATCGACTACCAGTCGATCGCCGACGTGGTCGTCGCCGACTTCAACGCGATGGGGGTGACAGCCAAGGTCACCGCGTCCGCGCCCGACTCCGTGGACGGGCAGAAGAAGACCGGCGACTACCAGATGATGCTCGAGTTCCTCTATGGCGGCTGCGACGTCGCTCGCGGGCTGGGGGCCAAGCTCGCGACGAACCAGATCCCAACGAAGACCGACATCTTCCCCAACGTCGAGCGGTTCAGTGACAGGGCCACCGACGCGACCATCGACCAGCTGTCTCAGGAGCCGGCCAAGGACCAGCAGAAGACGCTCGCCGGCACGCTCGTCGACACGATGATGACCCAGTTCCCGGTGACCCCGTTGATCTACGGGCCGTCCCGGATCCTCTACCGCACCGACAAGGCCCAGGGCTGGCCGAGCGAGCAGAACCCCTACGCCAACCCGGCCGACGACCGCCTCCTCATCCTCACCCACCTCACCCCGGCGTCATGAAGTACTTCGCGCGCAAGATCGGCTTCTTCCTCGCGACCCTCTGGGCCGTGGTCACCCTCAACTTCCTCATCCCCCGCCTGCAGCCCGGCGACCCCGCCACCAAGATGGTGCAGCGACTGGCCGGCAAGGACAACGCGATCGACCCCGCCCAGGTCAGGGCCATCCGGGCCATGCTCGGCGAGCCCACCGGCTCGTTGCTCAGCCAGTACGGCGGCTACCTCGGGCAGCTCGTCCACGGTGACTTCGGCCTCTCCTACACCTACTACCCCTTCAAGGTCACCGACGTCATCGGCCAGGGGCTCTGGTGGACCTTCGTGCTCGTCGTCGTGACCCAGGTGCTCTCGTTCGTCCTCGGGATCACCCTCGGAGCCTTCGCCGCGTGGCGGCGCAACACGCGCTTCGACACGGTCGTCACGTTGGGGTCGACCTTCCTCGGCACCCTGCAGCCGTTCTGGATCGCCTTGCTCCTGCTCTTCGTCCTCGGCTACGAGACCGGCATCTTCCCGACCTCCGGCGGCTACGCCTCGGCCGAGATCGGCTTCAACTTCCCCTTCATCAAGGAGGCCTTCGAGCACTCGGTGCTCCCGGCGATCGCCCTCCTCATCGTCACGCCGATCGGCTGGATCCTCGGCATGCGCAACACCATGGTGATGAACCTCGGAGAGGACTACATCCGCCTGGCCAAGGCCAAGGGCCTGTCCGACCGGACGGTCGCCCTGCGGTATGCCGCACGAAACGCGCTGCTGCCCAGCGTCACCGGCTTCGCACTGGCCCTCGGCGGGGTGCTCGGCGGCGCCATCCTCGTCGAGACCGCCTTCGACTACCCCGGCCTCGGCCGACTGATGGGGGAGGCGGTCGGCAACAAGGACTACCCGCTGCTGCAGGCGCTGCTGCTCCTCACCACGACCGGAGTCCTCATCGCCAACCTCGTCGCCGACCTGCTCTACGGCGTCCTCGACCCGCGCGCCAGGAGGGCAGCAGGATGAGCACCACGACCACGACCGGCGCGATGGCAGAGGGCGATCCGCGGCAGGCCCTCGCCTCCGAGGGGCTCGAGCAGGTGAGCGACGCCGAGACCCCGGAGACCTGGTACCAGGTCGTCTGGAGCAGCAAGAAGGCGCGTGTCGGCATCGTCATCCTCGCGGTCTACATCCTCGTCGCGATCTTCGCGCCGCTGGTCGCGCCCCACGACCCCAACGACTCGAACTTCGCCCCGCTCCTCCCGCCGAGTGGCGCCAACTGGCTCGGGACCACCACCACCGGGCAGGACATCGCGTCCCAGCTCATCTACGGCACCCGGATCTCGTTGGTCGTCGGGCTCTTCGGCGGCCTGCTGGCCACCGGGATCGCCCTCATCATCGGGATGATCTCGGGCTACGCCGAGGGGACCCTGCTCGACGACATCCTCTCCTTCTTCACCAACGTCGCGCTGGTCATCCCGGCGCTGCCGCTGATCATCACCCTGGTGGCCTACTCCGACGTCCGTGGGGTCCCCCTCATCGTCGGTGTCATCGCCATCACCTCGTGGGCCGGCGCCGCCCGGGCCAAGCGCTCGCAGATCATCACCCTGCGCAACCGCGACTTCGTCACCGCGGCCAAGTTCTCCGGCGAGGGCACCTGGCGCATCGTCTTCCGCGAGATCATGCCCAACATGACCTCGCTCGTCGCCGCGAGCTTCGTCGGTGCCGCCACCGGCGCCATCGGGGCGGAGGCCGGCCTCGCCGTGCTCGGCCTCGGCAACTCGGGGGCGGTGTCGTGGGGCACGATGCTCTACCAGTCCAACG